>DASTNU010000090.1:0-2609 GCA_035720605.1 Longimicrobium sp.
GTGTGCCATCCCAGGCCGTAGCCGCGCCGGTGGTAGCGGTAGAAGGTGTCGTTTTCCACCGCGTAGGGCGTGTGCGCCATGCGGATCACGGCCTCGGGGAGCGCCTGCCGCCCGTCCACCCGGCCGCCGTCCAGCTGCGCCTGCAGCCAGCGCACCAGGTCTTCCGCGGTGGTGAACATGCCGCCGGCGGGGTGCATGGTGTTGTCCTGCTTTTCCATCGTCAGCCGCACCACGCTGTCCGCGCCGGTCAGGTGCGGCGACGCCAGCGGCCAGCCGGCGGCGCGCGCCTCGCTGACGCGCGCGGTGGTGTGCGCCATCCCCAGCGGGCGAAAGACCTCGTCGCGCAGCAGGTCCTGCCACTCGCGGCCGGTGGCGCGCTCCATCGCCAGGGCGGCGACCACGTAGCCCAGGTTGTCGTAGCGGTAGCTGCGGGGGATGGGCGTGCTCTGCCCCAGCAGGCGGACCAGCAGCGCGTCGTCGTGGTCGCCGCTGAAGGCGGTGCGAAAGACGACGGGCTCGTTGCGCATCCCGCTGGTGTGCGTCAGCAGCGACCGCAGGGTGATGGAGTCTGCGGAGAGCGGCGGGCTCATCCGCAGCTCCGGCAGGTAGCGGCCGAGCGGCGCGTCCAGGTCGATGACGCCGCGCTGGTGCAGGACGGCGGCGAGCGTGCCCGTGAACGACTTCGTCGACGAGGCGATGTAGAAGCCGGTGCCCGGCATTACCGGCTGGCGGGTGCGCACGTCGCGCACGCCGAAGCCGCGCACGAACGCCGGCCCGTCGCGCCGCACCACCGCGACGGCGATGCCGGGGACGAAGCCCTCGTCCACCAGCCCGCGGACGAACGGCTCCAGGCTGTCCGCCAGCACGTCCGGCCCGGCGGACGCCGGGGCGGGCGCGGAGGACGGCTCCGGCGTGCAGCCGGCGAGGGACGCGATGGCGATCATGCCGGGGATCGCAAGGATACGCATGGATGGACCTCCGCGGGCGTGGTGGATGAGCGGGCCGCAAGAACCCGTCCGCTCTACCACCTTATACGGTCAGGGGCCCCGGAGTCTTGAACGGATGAAACCCTGCACACGGATCACGGCACGGGCGCGGGCGCGGTGGCGGCGGCGCGGCGCAGGGCGGCGGGGGTAAGACCGGTGGCGCGCCGCAGCTCGCGCGTCAGGTGGGCCTGGTCCGCGAACCCCGCCTCGCAGGCGATGCGCGCCAGCGGCAGCGCCGTGGACGCGACCCGGTCCGCCGCTGCGCGTACGCGCAGCCGGCGGGCGTACTCCGTCACCGGGACGCCATAGGCGCGGCGAAAGGCGCGGGCCAGCGAGACCGGGTGCACGCCGGCCGCCCTGGCCAGCTCGCGGACGGGCGGTGCCGCGCCGGCCTCGTCGTGCAGCCGGTCGCGGACGCGGCGCAGCCATCCCGGCGCGTCCGCCGGCTTGGTCATGGCATCGGCGGACGCCCCCAGGGCGTCGAGCGTCTCCCACAGGGAGTCGTCCAGCAGCTGCGCCGCGCGCTCCGGCTCCGCGCGGGCGGTATGCAGCAGCCGCCAGAGCACGCGCGGCGCCTCGCCCGCGTCCATCCACCGCCACTGCTCCAGCGCCGCCGCGCGCGCGTCCAGCCCCCGCTCCGCCCACGGCTCGATGCCGATGCTCACCATCCGCGCCGGGACCGGGCCGAACACGTTGCGGTGCACGATGCCGGCGGGCTTCACCACCAGCGCCCCGGCCGTCCCCTGGTGCTCGCGCGGGCCCACGCCTTCTTCCACCGCGCCGCGCAGCACCATGCTGATCTGCGTGCCCGGGTGCCAGTGCGGCGCCATCCGCCTTCCGGGGGCGTAGTCCGTCACCAGCAGCCGCACCCCGCCTGCATCGATCATCATCGTTGGTCCACTTCTCCCACGCGGTGTCCAATCCGTATCGCCGGCTCGCGTCAACCGTTGCCGGGGCGCGCGCCGCGCCTCTATTGTTTCCTGAACGTACGACCGTTCGCCACAGCGTTCCCTTCCCTACGATGCGATCTGCCCCGCGTTTCATCGCCGTGGCCGTGCTTTGCGCGGCGGCGCTGGGCGCTCCCCCGCTCCGCGCGCAAGCTCCGCTCCCGACCATCGCCGAAAAGACGCGGGGGATGGAGAAGCGCGACGGCTTTCTCCCCGTCTACTGGGAGGCGGCGACGGGAAAGCTGTGGATGGAGATCGCGCGCACCGGCGAGGAGCTGATCTACGTCGTCTCCCTGCCGGCGGGGATGGGGTCCAACGACATCGGCCTGGACCGCGGGCAGATCGGCGGCGAGCGGCTGGTGCGCTTCGAGCGGGTGGGGCCGCGGGTGCTGCTGGTGCAGCCCAACCAGGGGTACCGCGCTTCGTCGCAGGACCCCCGCGAGCGGCGCACGGTGGAGGAGTCGTTCGCGCAGTCGGTGCTGTGGGGGTTCGAGGTGAAGGCGGAGCAGGGCGGGCGGGTGCTGGTGGACGCGACGGACTTCGTGCTGCGCGACGCGCACGGGGTGGTCCCCGCCCTGCGGCGCGCCCGCCAGGGCGACTACCGGCTGGACGCCACCCGCAGCGCCCTCCATCTGCCCAACACGAAGGCGTTCCCGCGCAACACGGAGATCGAGGC
>DASTNU010000091.1:0-5774 GCA_035720605.1 Longimicrobium sp.
GAGCTCCAGCCCGAAGTCCTGCTTCTTCAGGTGCGCGATCACCGCCTGCAACTCGTCGATGGAGGGGCTGGTGACGCGCACCTGCTCGTCCTGGATCTGCGCGTTCACCTTCTTGAACCCCGCGTCCTTGATGGCGCGGACGATCTCCTTCCCCTTCTCGGTGCTGATGCTCTGCACCAGGGTGATGGTCTGCCGCGCCTTGCCGCCGAACGCCTGGTCCACCGTCCCGTAGTCCAGGTTGCGGATGGGCACGCCGCGCTTGACCAGCTTGCTCTGGATGATGTCGATGAGCGCGGTGAGCTTGTAGTCGTCGTCGGCCAGCAGCTTGAGCGTGCCGTCCTTCTTGCTGAAGTCGATCTCCGCCGTGACGCCCTTGAAGTCGTAGCGCTGCTGCACTTCCTTGCGCGCCTGGTTGACGGCGTTGTCGACCTCCTGCAGGTCCACGGACGAGGTGATGTCGAAGGTAGCGGTCTTGGCCATCGTTCTGTTTTCGATCGATCGGTAGCAGTTCGGCCCCGGCGCGCCAATGTAGGTGCGGCCCGCCCGGCCGTGCAACCTGCCCCGCCGGCCCGACGCCTGAGCGGCTGAAGCCGCCGCAACGACCGCGGAAAGCCCCGCAAACTGCGCGGGGCTTCAACGGCCTGAAATACCCGATACCGTCATTCCGAGGGAGCGCCCGCGGCGTACCGTCCCCGCTCCGGAGCCCGGCGCGCGACCGAGGAATCTACCGTCCGTACCGGGTGGCCTGCTACCGCGCCGCCAGGCCCGCCCGCCGCAGTCCGCGCAGGCGGACTTCGTGAATTTGCAGCAGCGGTTTCAACCGCCGGGCGGGAGCCGGCGGAACACGCAACGAAAAACCCTCCCCCGAGCATTCGGGAGAGGGTCGATGATTCTGGCGCGAGCCCGGATCAGGTCAGGAACGTCTCCAGGAAGCGGGCGCGGGACTGGTGGCGCAGGCGCAGGAGCGCCTTTTCCTTGATCTGCCGCACCCGCTCGCGGGTGATGCCGAAGCTCTCGCCAATCTGCTCCAGCGTCATGGGCTCCGTGTCGCCCAGGCCGAAGTACAGGCGCAGCACCTTGGCCTCGCGCTCGGTGAGCGTCCCCAGCGCGTCGTCGATGGTGCGCTTGAGGGCGTGGTCGTAGACCTCGTCGTCGGGGCCGGGAGAAAGTGCGTCGGAAAGGTAGTCCAGCAGCTGCCCGTCTTCGCCGGGAACCAGCGGGGCGTCGAGGGAGAGGTACACCTGCGACATCGCCAGCGCGTGGCTGATCTCGTCCTCAGGCACGTCCAGCTCCACCGCGATCTCGCTGAGGGTGGGCTCGCGCCCCAGCTCCTGCGTCATGGCCGACGACCGCTTGCCGATGCGGTGCACCGCCCCGGCGCGGCTCAGCGGCACGCGTACGATGCGCGACTGCTCCGCCAGCGCCTGCAGGATGGCCTGGCGAATCCACCAGACCGCGTACGAGATGAACTTGATCCCCTTGGTCTCGTCGAACTTTCGCGCGGCCCGCATGAGGCCGATGTTGCCCTCGTTGATCAGGTCCGCCAGCGACACGCCCTGGTTCTGGTACTTCTTGGCCACCGCCACCACGAAGCGCAGGTTGGCGCGCACCAGCTTTTCCAGCGCCTCGCCGTCCCCGTCGCGGATGTGGCGCGCCAGGCGGCACTCCTCTTCGCGGTCGATCAGCGGGTACGCGCTGATCTCGCGCAGGTACTGGTCCAGCGACTCGGACTCGGCCTGAATTTTCTTGGGAGGGCTGAACGACATCGGCGGTGCTCCGGGAGACGGAAGCGGGGGTGCCGTGGATGCGGGGATGACCCGGCGGGGAAGGACGCTCGCTACGCGCGATGGAGAGGGGGGACGGACGATCCCGCACCGTACGTTTCGAGCTGCACCGGAACATGGAAAGACGGGAGTGTGGTGTCAACCCCCGGCAGGGAACTTTTTTGCGGCGTGTCGGAAGCGCACGCGGGACAGCGTCTTACGGGCCATCGGCAAGCCGCCGTCCGGGCACGGACGGCGCGTCAGTGGATGATCTCGCCGATGCGGCCCCAGCGCACGCTGGTGGCCCAGGCCAGGGGCCGGGTGATGTCGTTCTCGAACGAGTAGTACACGAACATCGGCCGCCCCTTGATGGACCCGGCGTCCAGGAACCCCCAGTAGCGCGAGTCTTCGGAGCGGTCGCGGTTGTCGCCCAGCGCGAAGAACTTGCCGGGCGGCACCACGATGGGCCCCCAGTTGTCGCGCGACGGGTGGTAGCTGCGCCAGTCGAGGGTGCGGTCCACCGTGAAGTCCAGCTGCCACAGCATCTTGGGATCTTCCTGGTCGCCCAGGGGATCGGTGTGGCGGGCGTACGGCTCGTCCTGCGGCTGGCCGTTGCGCAGCAGCACCTTGTCGCGCATCTCCAGCGTGTCGCCGGGAGCGCCCACGATGCGCTTGACGTAGTTCTTGTGCGGGTCGTGCGGGGGAAGGAAGACCACCACGTCGCCGCGCCCGGGACGGGCGAAGGCGGGAAGCCGCCGGTCCGTCAGCGGGATCTCGGCGCCGTAGACGGCCTTGTTCACCAGGAGAAAGTCGCCGATCAGCAGCGTCCCTTCCATCGAGCCGGTGGGGATCTTGAACGCCTCCACCAGGAAGGTGCGCACGGTGAGAAAGAGCAGGATGGCGGTGCTCACCGCCTTGGTCCACTCCCACATCCACCGCCCGGTGCTGATGGTGGCGCGCGGCTCGCGCGGCACCGTGCGGCGCCGCTCCGCCGGCTCGGGCGCGGAAGGCGGGGGCGGGGCGGCGCTGTCGTCTGCCGGGAAGGGACGGTCTTGCATCAAGGCCTGCGATGCTGCGGCGTTCGCTGGGAGGGCTCCACCAGGGAAGGCGGGGCCGATGCTGTACACGCAACCCCGGTGCCCGTTCCTGACGCGGTCGGGCGGGATTCGCCAACGCCCCGTAATTGACTGGGAGAAGCCGATCCCTGGACCGCAGCAAGCCTCGCGGACGGCGCGGGACGGCAACTGCAAAGTGCGGGAGGTCTGGCACTTCGGAGCCCCTCCCCCCGCCCCCTCCCCGCTCGTTCCTCGCGGAGAGGGGGAGAACGGCAACCGCGTCGCGCTTCGCGCGGACCCTCACCCCCGGCCCCTATCCCGCAAACTGCGCGGGAGAGGGGAGAACGGCACCCGAACCTCCCTGCCCTTGTCCCGTCGCGCGGTCGGGGCCCCCCGTCTCCGCTCAGTACGGCATGCCGAAGCCCAGGTACCAGCGCGATACGTCGCCGCGGGCGTAGGTCAGGGTGCCGACCAGGCCCATCGACTCGAACCAGGCGCCGCCGCCCACGTCGGTGTGCCAGCCGCCCGGCGAGTCGCCGTCCAGCCACACGCGCCCCGCGTCCGCCAGCGCGAACACGCCCAGCCGCCCGCGGATGAGCAGCTTGACCGTCCCCAGCGGCTGCCGCAGCTCCGCGGAGCCGAAGGCGGCCGCATCTCCCGCGAAGCGCTGGGCGGGATAGCCCCGCAGCGACTCCGGCCCGCCGATGAACGCGGCCTCCTGGAAGGGAAAGTCGCCGCGCACCATCCCGCCGCCGGCGCGCAGGGCCAGCACGGGGCCGGGACCCAGTGAAAGGTACGTGCGCGCCTCGCCGGAGGCGGAGCCGAAGGAGCCCCGGTCGCTGCCCAGTCCCTCCGCCCGCGCGCCGATCCACCACCCGCGCCGCGTCACCGGCAGCGTGTCGCGCCCCTCCACGGTCAGCTCCGCCCGCGCGCCGCCGGCCACGTATCCGTCCGTCCCGCGCAGCCCCGGCGTCCCGGCAAAGGGGTAGATGCGCGGCTCCATCCACCGCGCCACGGGTCCCACGCGCCAGAGGACGCGCTCCCCCATCCGCCCGTACCACAGCGCCTCCGCCCGCACCTCGTCGTTGGTGACCTCGTACTCCTCCCCCACGTCGCCCGGGCTGTCGTTGCCCAGGCCGTGGAAGCGGACCATGTGAAAGGTGCGCGCGCCGGCCGCCAGCCGCAGTCCGCCCTGGCTTCCCGTGAACACCTGGTCCGCGATCCCCTCCACGCCCACGCCGTCCTCCAGCGGCGCGTACAGCGCGCGCAGCGAGACCTGCCGCTTGTACGGCACGCGGCGAAAGCCGTAGCGCGTCCAGGTGGGCCCGGCGCCCAGCACGGGACCCACGTTCTGCACCCAGCCGGCCCACGGGGCCAGCACGAACGCGCTCCCCCAGTCCCGCGCCGGCGGGGCGTTGGGCATCAGCGAGGGCACCCGGGGCGGATCGTACTCGCGCTCGTCCACCCGCGTCCCGGGGCCGGGCGAGAAGCGGTTGTCGCCGCGGTCGTCGTGAAAGACGGCCATCCGCTCGCCCGCGTCGGACCCGTCCGACAGCTGGTCGTCGCCGCCGCCGCCGATCAGGCGCACCTGGATGCTGCGTGGCGCCTGCCCCGTGATGGCGGCCTGGTCGTCGCCGCCGTGCAGGTAGACGCGCACCTCGCGCGTCTCCCCGGGCACGAAGCGGCGGCGGAAGTACGGGTCGCGCCCGTCGTCTTCGAAGATGCGCAGCTCCACGGAGCCGTCGGGAAAGCGCTCCACCTGCGCGCGGTCGTCCTCGTCGGTGGCGTGCACGTCCACGTCGCTGGCGAGGATCTCGTAGAACGCGGTGGACGCCTCCGCCAGCCGGTCGCGGCGCGCGCGCAGGGCGGCGGCCAGCTCGTCCCGGCGGATCGCGCGGTACTCGGGGGGCAGCTGCCCCACGGCGCGATCGATCACCGGGTCGGTGATGCGCGCCCGCACGGCCGCGGTCACCGAGTCCCACGTCCGCCGGTCCAGCTCCGCCAGCAGCCGCCGGTCCAGCTCCGCGGGGAGGTAGAACAGGCCGGCGAGCGCGCGCCAGTGCGGGCCGTAGTCGGTGAGGTGCGGCTGGAACGTGCGCGCCACCCGGGGGATGAGCCCCTCGTAGTCGGAGAAGGCGTTGTCGCGGTCGCGCGGAATCGGCCGCCAGGTCCACCGGTCGCCCTCCTCCCACCCCGCCCAGCGCCACTGGTCGAAGTGGCGGTCCCAGTCGCCGGCGATCAGGTCCACCAGCCGCGCCGTCAGGTAGGTGCGGCTGTCCACGCGCTCCTCCGGGTCCTCCTCCAGCCGCTCCAGCAGCCGGTCCGTCCCCACGACCCGGTCCGCGTCCGCGAACGAGCGCGGGGGACGGGGCTGGCCCGGCTCGTCCTCGTCCTCCTCCTTATCCTCCGGGCGCTCCTCTACCTGCCCCATCCGCCCCGCGAACTGCTCGCGGAACTCGCCCAGGAAGGGGTGGTCGGGCATCACGTACAGCCGCGGCGAGACGTGCAGCACGCCGACGGCCTGCAGCATGGGCGGCAGCATGTACGCGGCGCCGGGATGCTTGGCGCTCACCAGGTCCTGGATGACGTCGTGGACGAAGGTGTTGCGCAGGTCCGGCGGCAGGCCGCGCTCGGTGGTCTTGTCGACCACGCGGAAGACGTATTCGCGGCCGTCCGCGCCGCGCATGCGCAGCACCGCGGTGGCATAGCCGCCGCCCACCTCCGTCGCGGTGAGCCCGCCGGCGAAGGTGTCGGGGTCCAGGAAGGGCGCGCGGACGGGGGTGGTCCACTCGTCCCGGTAGCCGGCGCCGTTGAAGAAGCGGGTGAGCGCGCCGGCGCGGTACTGCGGGCCGGCCGCCATCACCGTGTCCTGCGCCGGGAGGGCGGCGGGCGCCGCGAGGGCGAGCCCCGCGCCCAGGATTGCCGCAAGACTGCGCAGACGCACGATGCCGTGCTC
>DASTNU010000092.1:0-3964 GCA_035720605.1 Longimicrobium sp.
CCATCCCGACGGAGAAGCCGATGAAGAAGCTGGCGCTGAAGCTGGACGACCTGCGAGTCGACACGTTCGCCACCACGGGCGCGCTGGCCGGGCGCGGGACGGTCGCGGGCCACTACGGGACCACCCACACGCAGCAGGGAGAGTCGTGCGACGGCACCTGCCGCGGCCAGGACACCTGCTTCGTCTCGTGCCAGCTCTCCCAGTGCTGGCAGGGCAACGAGTGCATCGTCTGGTGATCCCGGCAGCTGGCGCCGCATGCTCCGGCTCCATCCACCCCACGTTCGAGAGACGCGAATGAAGAAGCTCACGCTGAAGCCGGAAAAGCTGGTGGTAGAGTCGTTCGAGACGCGCTCCACCCTCCAGGCCACCGGCACGACTCTGCACGGCGACGGCTGCGTCTGCGACATCGCTCCTTGCATTTGCACGGCGGGCCCGGACTGCACGACCGCCTGACGCAGACGCATCGCTGGATCGGCGGAAGTTCCAAGACAAAGGTTCGATGGCCGGCCGCGGGGGCTCTCCGCGGCCGGTCGGTTGGTGGATCTAACCTCGTTCGCGTGCTGGCGGATTCGGGTTACACAGTTGTGCGGGGGATGCATTAGAATATCTGCCACCGCGCCGCCGATCACCCGAACCCTGGACGCGTGACGCAGCTCGCCCTTCCGCTCGTATCGGCCTTCCTGGCGTTCCTTGCCGGGCTGCTCTTCGGGATACGCGCGGATTGGGTCACAGGCGGCATCGCCCTCGCGGCGGTGCCGCTTCTGCTTGCGCCCGGGCTGCACCGGCGGCTGAACGGCGCGCGGATGCAGGCGAAAACGGTTCGTGCGCTGCTGCTGGCGGCGATGGCGCTGGCGGGCGCGGGACACGGCGCCGGGGCCCGCATCCGCGCCGAAGGGGACTGCCGCGCGCACTTCGCGGACGGCGCGGAGCTGACCGTCCGCGGCGCGCTGGGCGCCAACTGGAATCCGCCGGCGGATCCGAAGGCGCGGCGGCCGCTGCTTCCGGTGGCCGCCGCGTCCGTCGAAACCGCGGGCGAGGCGCTCCCCGGCTGCGCGGGCGGGGTGCGCGTGCGCCTGCCGCGCGGCTCCACACCCGCGCTCGCGGGGACGGAGCTGGTGCTGCGCGGCCGCTGGCGCACCCTGCCGCGGCCGGTCCTGGGCAGCCGCTGGCCGCGCGACCCCGGCTTCGCGGGCTACGTCTCGGTGGATTCCGCCGAAGTGGCGGCGAAGCCCGGCTATCGCGCGCATCCGCTGCTGACGACGCGCGGGCGGACGGAGCGGCAGCTGCACCGGCTGATGGGCCGCCACGGCCCGCTGGCCGATGCGCTCCTGCTGGGCCGGCGCGAGACGCTGGACCGCGAGCTCAGCGACCGCTTCGCGAAGACCGGGCTGGTGCACCTGCTGGCCATCAGCGGGACGCACGTGGCGCTGATGGGCGCGGTGTTCGTGCTGATCGGCCGGATGCTGCGGCTGTCGCGCACGCGGGTGGCGTGGCTGACCATCGTCCTCATCGCCCTCTACCTGGCGGTGATCGGCGCGCCGCCCTCCGCGCTGCGCTCGGGGATCATGCTGGCGCTGGCGCTCGTCGGCACGGTGCTGCAGCGGCCGGCCGCCACCCTTCCCGTCGTCGCCGCGGCCGCGCTGGCGATCCTGGCCGTGCAGCCGATGGCGGCGCTGGACGTCGGCTTCCAGCTTTCCTTCGCCGGCGTGCTGGGGATCATCCTGCTGCGCGGCGCGATGATGAAGCGCGTGCCGCGGAAGGTCCTCGGGCACCCCGCGGGACGCTGGACGGCGGAATCCCTCGTCGTCAGCGTGGCCGCGTTCGTGACGACGGCGCCCGTCGTCGCGCACCACTTCGGCCAGGTGGCGCCGGTCTCCATCGTCGCCAACCTTCCCGCCATCCCGCTGACCAGCCTGGCGCTGGTCGGCGTCGGCGCGGCGGCGGCGGTGGAGCCGGCCGCCCCGCCGCTGGCGCATCTGCTGGCGGACGGCGCCGGCGCGGCGCTGGACCTGCTGAACGGGGTGGTGGAGGTGGCGATCCGCGTCCCTCACGGCCACGCGGCGGTGGCGCGCCCGCAGTGGTGGCTCTGGGCGGCGGCCGGCATCGTCTTCCTGCTGGTGCTGGACCTGGCCGGAAGGATGCGCGACCGGGTGCGCTGGTCGGTGGCGGGGATGTCTGCCGCGGCGGCGTTCCTGCTGCTGCCGCTGGCGGGGTCGGCGGCGGACGGCGGGGTGGAGATCGCCTTTCTGGACGTGGGGCAGGGAGACGCGGTGGCGCTGCGGACGCCGGCCGGGCGGTGGCTGCTGGTGGACGCGGGGGAGAGGGACGAGGGCTGGGACGCGGGCGAGCGGCGCGTGCTCCCCTTTCTGCGCGCCCGCGGGGTGCGGCGGCTGGAGGCGCTGGTGCTCACCCATCCGCACGCGGACCACATCGGCGGGGCGGCGGCGGTGATGCGCGGGGTGCCGGTGGGGCGGGTGATCGAGCCCGGGATGCCGGTGGGATCGGCCGTCTACCTGGAGACGCTGCGGACGGCGGAAGAGCGGGGGATCGCCTGGAGCGCCGCGCGGCAGGACCGCACCCTGCACGTCGACGGGGTGGAGCTGACGTTCCTGTGGCCCACGGTGGACGCTCTTGACGCTCCCGCCGACGCGAACGACATTAGCGCGGTGCTGCTGGTCCGTTTCGGCGCCTTCAGCGCCCTGCTGACCGGCGACGCGCCGTCGTCCGTGGAGGCGCGGCTGGTGGACCGCTACGGCGCCGCGCTGGACGTGGACGTGCTGAAGGCGGGGCACCACGGCAGCCGCACCGCGTCGTCCGGCGCCTTCCTGGACGCGGCGACGCCCGCGCTGGTGGTGGTCTCGGCGGGCGCGCGGAACGACTACGGCCATCCCCACGCCGAGGTGCTCTCGCGCCTGGGGGCGCGGGAGATCGACGTCGCCCGCACCGACCTGGACGGGACCGTGCGGGTGGTGGTGGAGCCGGGCGGCACGGAGTGGCGGCGGACGGAGCCGTCGCGTTTTGTACTACCTCGCTACAAATTCCACCGGACAGGATGCCGGCGTCTCGCGCCGCAGCTTCGGTCGGGCCGACCGCGACGGCGTGTGCAGTCGAAGGCCTGTCAATCTGTCGTAACGCCTGCGCGGCGCTGGACCTCCGCCGCGCATCCAGACGGAAATCCGCAACCCGCGAGGCTCTGTGAGCAGGCAGCCCGTAGTCACCATCGAGCGGCACATCATCGAGGCGGAGCGCCAGTTTCCCGAGGCGACGGGCGCGTTCTCCAACATCCTGTACGACATCGCCTTCGCGGCCAAGATGATCGGCCGCGAGGTGCGCCGCGCCGGCCTGGCCGACATCCTGGGCTACACGGGCGAGGTGAACGTGCAGGGCGAGGACGTGAAGAAGCTGGACGAGTACGCCCACGAGGTGATGTTCAAGGCGCTGGACCACACGGGGCACCTGTGCGGGATGGCGTCGGAGGAGGTGGAGGACTTCATCCCCATCCCCGACCGCTTTCCCACGGGCAAGTACTGCGTGCTCTTCGACCCGCTGGACGGCTCCAGCAACATCGAGGCGAACGTCTCGGTGGGCACCATCTTCAGCGTGCACCGCAAGATCAGCGACCACCCGCGCGGCTGCGCGGAAGACTGCCTGCAGCCGGGCTTTCGGCAGGTGGCGGCCGGGTACGTGGTGTACGGCTCGTCGACGATGCTGGTCTACACCACGGGGAACGGGGTGCACGGGTTCACGCTGGAGCCCTCCATCGGCGAGTTCCTCCTTTCGCACCCCAACATCCGCATCCCGCAGCCGGGGCAGCGCATCTACTCGTGCAACGAGGGGAACGCGGGCAAGTGGTCGCCGGAGCAGCGGCGGCTGGTGGAGCACCTCAAGGGGCTGGACGGCGCGAACGCCAAGCCGTTCACCAGCCGCTACATCGGCTCGCTGGTGGCGGACTTCCACCGCAACC
>DASTNU010000093.1:0-2607 GCA_035720605.1 Longimicrobium sp.
GTCTCCACCGCCTCGCGCGCCTGGTTCAGCAGCTCGCCCGCCACGGGGCACATGGGCGAGGTGAGCGACATGGTCACCTCCACGCGGCCGCCGTCGATGCGGATGTCGTAGATCAGCCCCAGCACCACCAGGTCCAGGTTGAGCTCGGGATCCTTCACCTTGCGCAGGGCCTTCTTCACGTCGGCTTCGGCTACCATCCTCACAACGCTCCTCCAGAAAGAAACGGCCGCGGCGCGGCGCCGGGCCGCCCGGACCATACCGGTGCGGAACCGCGGCGTCAACCCGCCGGCCCCTTCGCTTGCACGCGGAGGGCGCGGCGGTATCTTTTCCCCGCCGTTCCGCGGCCCGTCCGCACCATCCACGCAGCGCGAGAGACGATGACCGAACGCACCCTGCCCACCGTCCGCCGCATCGCCGTCAACACCGGCGGCGGCGACGCACCGGGGCTCAACGCCGTCATCCGCGCCGCCACCCTGGCCGCGCTGCACGAGGGGTGGGAGGTGCTGGGGATCCGGCGCGGCTACATGGGAATCCTGGAAGGCGAGGTGGACGGCGAGCCGGGCGTGATGCAGCTGACGGCGCAGGCGGTGCGCGGCATCACCCACCTGGGCGGCACCATCCTGGGCACCACCACCCGCGGCAACCCGTTCGGGCTGGAGGTGCGGCAGCCGGACGGCACCTGGGGCACGGTGGACCGCAGCGACGAGATCGTGCAGTGCTTCAAGAAGCTGCAGATCGACGCGCTGGTGGCCATCGGCGGCGACGGGTCGCTGAACATCGCCCACGCGCTGTACCAGAAGGGGCTGCCCGTCGTCGGCGTGCCGAAGACGATCGACAACGACCTGAGCGCCACGGACGTCTCCTTCGGCTTTCAGACGGCGGTGGAGGTGGCCACGGACGCCATCGGCCGGCTGCACAGCACGGCGGAGGCCCACCAGCGGGTGATGATCGTGCAGCTGATGGGGCGCCACACGGGGTGGATCGCCCTGGAGAGCGGCCTGGCCGGCGGGGCGGACGTGATCCTGATCCCCGAGATCCCCTACCAGCTGGAGCGCATCGCCGAGAAGGTGCGCGAGCGCGACCGGGCGGGGCGGCGCTTCAGCATCATCGTGGTGGCGGAGGGCGCGGTCGCGACGGAAGGCGGGGCCAGCTACGCGGACGCGACCGGGCGCTACGGCGGCATCGCCGACCGGCTGGGCGAGCAGATCGCCGGGGCGACGGGAAAGGAGACGCGGTCGCTGGTGCTGGGCCACATCCAGCGCGGCGGCGAGCCGATCGCCTACGACCGCAACCTGGCGCTGCGCTTCGGCGCGGCGGCGGTGCGCTGCATCCGCGAGGGAAGCCTGGGAACGATGGTGGCGCTGCAGGGGAGCCACATCCGCGCCGTCCCCCTGGGAGACGCGGTGCACGCCATCAAGCGCGTTCCCGTGGACTCCGAGCTGGTGATGACGGCCCGCCAGCTGGGGATCTCGTTCGGCGACTGAAAGCTGGCGCATTCTGCACGATACCATGCGTTCCACGCCGCGATCCGGCCCGCGGGCGCCCCGGTCCGGTGAGCGGAGCGGGGAACGGATGTAGCACGCAAGACGAACGGAGAGCGGCACTTGCGATGAATCCTGGCGCGCGGGTGGCCGCTTCCGCGCGCCGAGGCGCCCTTTTCGCCCCGCGGACCCCTGTCAATAGCGGCAGGTTCGGTGCTATATTGCGGCCCGTAGCAGCGCCGTAGCAGCGCCCGGCGAGGGAAGGGTTCCCTTCCGGGCGTTCCGCGACACCCCTCTCTCTCCCCGATGCACGCACCCGTGGAAGCGCCTGTGCGCCCGCGCACCTCCAGGGACGGGCACGCGCCCGACCCGTCGGCGGTGGCGCTGGCGTTCGCCTCCATTCCCCTGCTGTGCACCCCGGAGCAGGCGGCGCAGGGGTGCGTGGAGGCGGTGCGTACGCTCACCGGCGACCGGGTGCGGGTGGAGGTGCCCACGCGTCCCGTTCCGCTGGGGGTGGGCGACCCGCGCGAGGGGCTGGTGGCGGTGGCGCGCTTCGCGGCGCCGGGCGGCGAGGGCGAGCTGCTGTGCGGCCACCCGCTGAAGCACTGGCCCGCGGCCAGCCGCGAGGCGCTGGAGCAGCAGGTGGCGCGCTTGTGGGCGCTGCACCAGCACCGGGCCGGGCAGGCGCTGGAGCTGGACCAGCTGCGCTTTCACCTCACGGCGCTGCAGCAGGTGGCGCGCACGCTGGCGGTGGTGCGCGGCGCGGAAGAGACGGAGCGGCTGGTGCTGGACTCGGTGGGCGAGGTGTTCTTTGCCTGGTGGGCGGCGCTGTACCACACCGACGGCGAGCAGTACACCTGCCGCGCGGTGCGTTCGCTGCGCGGCGAGTCGGTGGCGTACGCCATCCCCTCGCGGGTGGTGCGCGCCATCGCGTCCCCGGGGCAGCCGCCGGTGATTCCGCCGGAGGACGCGGAGATCCGCGACCACGTCCCCGCCGAGGTGGCGGTGGTCGCGCCGCTGGACTTTGGCGAGGGCGACGCGGGGCTGCTGATCCTGGGCCGGCGGATGACGGACGCGCCGTACGAGCCGCACGACCTTGCCCTGCTGCGCGCGCTGGCGGACTCGT
>DASTNU010000094.1:0-3679 GCA_035720605.1 Longimicrobium sp.
CTGCTGACCAGCAGCTACTGGCGCGACGTCGCCGTGTCGCAGCTGCCGCCCACGGTGCAGGCGGCCAGCAAGCAGGGGTTCGTGGACCGCTCGCGCAGCGAGGTGCTGCTGGTGAACGCGCCCGGCGGCGACTACGTGCTCGCGGTGATCACGAAGAACCAGGTGGATGCCAGCTACGATGCGGACAACGAGGGCCATCGCCTGATCCGCGCCGTCTCCCGCGCCGTCTACGAGCACTTCAACCCGGACGATCCCTGGCGTCAGAAGGCGTTGCTGAACCCATAGACTCCGAAGCAGCGTTGTCTTCCTGAGGGAGCGCACACGGGTAACCTGAAGTAATGCAATCGTTTGCGCGCGACCGAAGGATCTTCTCTCCGCCAGCGAGGGGCAGGCTCGACGGCAGAGATTCGGCCCCACGGTTTTTGCCGGCAAGATCCTTCGGTCGGCGCCCAAGGACCGTGCGTGTTACACGCGGCGCCTCCCTCAGGAAGACGATCGCCGGCGCGAGGTTCAGCAACACCCTCTGACGATCCAACGATGCCACGGATGGAGCCGTTGACGCCTGTCTACACGGCGGAGCTGTTTCCCGGGCTGCTCGCGGAGCTGGTCGGGCTGCTGCGCGGGCTGGACGAGGCGGACTGGGACCGGCCCACCGTGGCCGGGGCGTGGCGGGTGCGCGACGTGGCGGCGCACCTGCTGGACGGCGACCTGCGCAAGCTGTCGTTCGGCCGCGACGGCCGCCCGACGGGTGGCGGACCCGCGCTGTCGTACGGCGAGGTCATGCAGCTCATCCAGCGCGCGAACGAGACCGGCGTGGCGTACGCGCGGCGCCTGAGCCCGCGGGTGATCACGGACCTGCTGGAGGTCACGGGCCGGTGGGTGGCCGACTACGTCGCGTCGCTGCCGCCGCACGAGGAGGCGCACATCCCGGTGGCCTGGGCCGGCGAGGACCGGTCCGAGAACTGGATGGACACCGGCCGCGAGTACACCGAGCGCTGGCATCACCAGATGCAGATCCGCGATGCCCTCGGCGCGCCGGGGCTGCTGCAGCGGCAGTGGCTGCACCCGCTGCTGGAGCTGTCGGTCCGCGCTCTGCCTCGCGCCTACGCCGGCGTGGACGCACGGCCGGGCACGGCGGTCGTGCTGCAGGTGAAGGCCGAGGGCGAGAACACCTGGTCCGTCGTGCGGGAGGACGCGGGGTGGATCGTCTTCCGCGGGGCGGCGCCGGACGCGGCGGCGCGCGTGCGGATGGATGCGGACGCCGCCTGGAAGCTGCTGTTCAACGCGCTGCCGCCCGACGACGCCCGCTCGCGCGTGGCCATCACCGGCGATGCCGCCCTGGCGGAGCCGCTCCTCCGCGCCCGCTCGGTAATGGTGTAGCGCCGGCGCTACACCAGCCGGAACCGAACCTCGCGATCCCAACCAGCCGATGAAGATCCAGTGCCGATGCGGCGCGCTGATCGTCGACCAGACGGACAACCTGCCGCACAAGGCGCACGTCATCCCCGACCAGGAGTGGGAGGGCGTGCTGGATGCCATCGACCACGCCATCGAGCGCTCCGGACCGGGCGCGCAGGCGAAGGAGGCGGCGTGCATGGCGGTGCGAACGGCCATCATCCGCGCCAGCCGCCTGGCCTGGCAGTGCAGGGAGTGCGGCAGGCTGTGGATGGACGACCAGCGGCACGAGGTGCACGAGCTCATCCCCGCAGGCGACAGCGTGCCGCGCGAGATCTTCCGCACCCGCCCGTCGGCCTGAATCGATTCCCTTGCCTCCGCGGGCGCGGCTGCCACTACTTACAGGATATCGCTCGATCAGGGCTCCTTTCACCGGGGTCCTCCCCTGAGCCTGCTCTCCGCGCGCCCCGGGCAAGTCCCCTCCATCCCCTCATCCCCACGAGGAGGCCATTCATGGAAATCCATCCGGTCACCCGCTGGAGCGGGGCGGCGTTCGTGCTGGCGGGCGTGTCGCTGGCCCTCTGGCCGGCCGTGCATCCGTGGAACCAGATCGCGGGCGCGCACCCCGCGCAGAGCACCGCGTGGCTCGTCTCCCACACCTTTCACTTCCTTGCCGGGTTCTTCGCGCTGCTGGGGCTGGCGGGGCTGGCCGCGCGGCCGGGGACGGCGGCCACCCGGCTGGGCGTGGTCGCCTGGGCCGCCGCCTTCGCGGGGGCCGCGCTCTTCGCGGCGACGGGTGTGTTCACCGCCTTCCTGTGGCCCACCGTCGCCGTCCACGCTCCCGCGCTGGTGGAGGTGACCGGGCCCTTCTTTTCGCCGCCGCACCCGCTGATCGGCATCAGCACCGTGCTGTTCTGCGGCGGATTCCTGCTGCTGGCGGCGGCGCTGCGGCGGGCGGGGGTGCTCTCGCTGCCGGCAAGCGCCACGCTGGCCGCGGGATCGCTGCTGCTGGTGATTCCGCCGCCGCCCATCACCCCCCTGCCGTGGCCCCTGTTCATCGCCGCGGGGGTGGTGTTCGGCGCGGGGCTGGCGCAGCTGGGGCTCGCCCTGCGCGCGGGCCCGGCGCCGGCCGGGGCCGACGAGCCGGCGCGGGCGGCGCTCGCCTGACCGCCGCGTTCCATCCACGTTTTCGTCCGGGGGAGGTGCAGATGATGAAGGAACCGGTGCGCGCTGCGATCAACGACCAGATCAACCGCGAGCTCTTTGCGGCCTACCTGTACCTGGCCATGTCCGCCCACCTGGACAACGAGGCGCTGGACGGCTTTGCCCACTGGATGCGGCTGCAGGCGCAGGAGGAGCTGGGGCACGCCATGCGGCTGTTCGACTACCTGGTGGAGCGCAACGCGCGGGTGGAGCTGCAGGCCATCGAGCAGCCGCCGGCCAGCTTCGGCTCGCCGCTGGCCATCGCGGAGCAGGCGCTGGAGCACGAGCAGACGGTCACCGAGCACATCAACCGCATCTACCGGCTGGCCTCGGAGCATGGCGACTTCGCCACCCAGGTGCACCTGCAGTGGTTCCTTACCGAGCAGGTGGAAGAGGAGAACAGCGCCGAGACCATGGTGGACCGGCTGCGGATGGCCGGCAACGACCGCGCCGCGCTGCTCATCCTGGACCGCGAGCTGGCCGCCCGCGGCACGGCGGAGTGAGCCATACCAGATCCGCCAAGACTGTCATTCTGAAGGAGGCGCCCCGGACGAGCTCTCCATCCGACCTGGAACCGTGTGGCGCCGACTGAAGAATCTGGTTGCTCGGCGGCAGGATCTCGCGGCCGGGTGGTGTTCCCGGGGCGTCGCCGGGGCAGGGGTCCGCGTGAAGGCAACCAGATTCTTCGGTCGCGCGGCAGGCTCTTGTTGTCCTTGCGAGTTCGGAGTGGGCGCTCCCTCAGAATGACAGGTGTTTTTGCGGATCTCGTATCAGGCGGCCGGGCACCCTGAAGACCACACCATTCCCACCGTCGGAGACCGTGATGCGTACGCCCCGGAGTGCCCGCGTTCGGCCGCCGTTCTCCGGATTCCTCATCGCGATGGGCGTGCTGGCGCTGGCGGCGTGCGCAGGCGCGGGCGCGAACCCCGCGCGTCCGGGCACCCTGGCCGCGCGGGACACCTCGCTGGAGGGCGCCTTTCGCTGGACGACCTTCGACCAGCAGCCGGCGCCGGTGGAGTTTCCTCCGGGTACCGGCGTGATGCTGGTGGGTGGCACGCTGGAGTTCCGCGGCGCGGCCGCC
>DASTNU010000095.1:0-2089 GCA_035720605.1 Longimicrobium sp.
GTGCACGCCCTTCATGGTGCTGCTGGCCGCCTTCCAGGCGCTGCTGGCCCGCTGGGCGCGGCAGGACCAGGTGGTGGTGGGCACCCCCGTCGCCGGACGGACCCGGCCGGAGACGCGCGACGTGGTCGGCTTCTTCGTCAACACGCTGACGCTGCGGGCGGACCTTTCCGGCGACCCCACCTTCGGCGAGCTGCTGCGCCGCGTGCGCGAGATGGTGCTGGGCGCCTTCGCCAACCAGGACCTGCCGTTTGAGAAGCTGGTGGACGAGCTGAACGTCCCCCGCAGCGCCGCGCACGCCCCGGTCTTCCAGGCGATGTTCGTCCTGCAGAACACCCCCGAGGGCTCGCTGGACTTCCACGGCGTGCAGGCGGAGCGGGCGGGGCTGGACGCCGGCACCTCGCCCTTCGACCTGCAGATGGGGCTGGCGGAGCAGGGCGGCGAGCTCGCCGGCGCGCTGCAGTACGCCGGCGCCCTCTTCGACCGGGCCACCATCCAGGGGATGATCGCGCAGTACCGCACCCTGCTGGCGGCCGCATGCGCGGACCCGTCGCTGCGCCTCTCCGCCCTCCCGCTCCTGGGCGCCGAGGCGTCGGCGGAGGTGCTGCGCGCCGGCACCCGCGCGGGCGATCCCTATCCCGCGCTCCCCGTGCACGTGCTGGTGCAGGCGCAGGCGGCGCGGACGCCGGACGCGCCCGCCGTCTCCGGCCGCGGCGAGACGCTGACCTGCGCCGGGCTGGACGACCGCGCCAGCCGCCTGGCGCGCCACCTCCGCCGCCTGGGGGTGGGCCGCGGCTCCCTGGTGGCCATCTCCATGGAGCGCTCGCCCGCGCTGCTGGTGTCCATGCTGGCGGTGTGGAAGGCGGGCGCCGCGTACGTCCCCGTCGATCCCGCCTACCCGGAGGAGCGCCGCGACTTCATGCTCGCCGACGCCGGGGCGGACGTGGTGCTGGCGGACGCGGCCTCCGCGCCCGGGGTGCCGGGGTCGCACCAGGTGGTGGTGGTCGATGCCCTGGACCTGGCGGACGAGGACCCGTCGCGGCCCGGGGTGGAGGTGGACCCGGACGACCTGGCGTACGTCATCTACACCTCCGGCTCCACCGGCCGCCCCAAGGGGGTGATGGTGCCGCACCGCGGGGTGGCCAACTTCCTGGCGTCGATGGCGGTGGAGCCGGGGATCGGCGCGGGCGACGTGCTGGTCGCCGTTACCAGCCTCTCCTTCGACATCGCCGTGCTGGAGCTGCTGCTGCCGCTCACCACCGGCGCCCGGGTGGTCGTCGCCACCCGCGACGAGGCGATGGACGCGGGGCGCCTGTCGCGCCTGCTGCACGACGAGGGCGCCACCCACATGCAGGCCACCCCCGCGACCTGGCGGCTGCTGGCGGGCTCCGGGTGGGCGGGGAAGGCGGACCTGGCCATCCTTTCCGGCGGCGAGGCGCTGGCGCCGGACCTGGCGCGCGAGCTCCTTCCCCGCGGCCGCTCCCTGTGGAACCTGTACGGGCCCACGGAGACCACCATCTGGTCCGCCGTGCAGCGGGTGGAGTCGGCGGAGTGCATCCACCTGGGCCACCCGGTCGCCAACACGCGGCTGGTGGTGCTGGACCCGGCGCTGCGGCCCTGCCCGGCCGGCGTCCCCGGCGAGTTGTTCATCGGCGGGGACGGCGTGGTGCGCGGCTACCTGCGGCGCCCGGCGCTCACCGCGGAGCGCTTCGTCCCCGACCCCTTCTCCGCCACCCCCGGCGCGCGCCTGTACCGCACTGGAGACCTGGTGCGGCGCCGGTGGGACGGCGCGCTGGAGTTCCTGGGGCGCACCGACTTCCAGGTGAAGGTGCGCGGCTTCCGCGTGGAGCTGGGGGAGATCGAGGCGCGCCTCGCCGAGCACCCCGCCGTGGCGCAGGCCGTCGCCGTGGTGCGCGAGGACGTGCCGGGCGACGCGCGGCTGGTGGCCTACCTCGTCCCCGCGGGCGACCCGCCGGGGGCGCCCACGGGCACCGGCCGCAGCGCGGCATCCAGCACGTAGAGCGCGGTGTTCCACACGGGCCTGCCCATCGGCACCGCGCCGGCCGCGTCCTCACGCGGGCAGGTCCAGCAG
>DASTNU010000096.1:0-2219 GCA_035720605.1 Longimicrobium sp.
GAACTGCAACTGCGTCGCGCTTCGGACGGGGCCCCCACCCCCGGCCCCTCTCCCGCACACTGCGCGGGAGAGGGGAGAATCCCCGATTCCACGCTGAATCGTCATTCCGCGGAATTTACCGGCCGATTCTGGTGGCCCGTCGCGCACCCGCTATCCCGACCGGGCGAGTCCGCGCAGGCGGACTTCGTGACGTTCCAGCAGCGGTTTTCAACCGCCGGGCGCGGTGCTGGCCACGACGCGCGAGGCTGGAGGCACACGACGCGCGAGGCTGGAGGCACACGACGCGCGAGGGCAGAGGCACAAGCGAAAGCGGGTCCCGCGGTGAACGCGGGACCCGCCGTATCGTCCGGACCTGCCGCGGCGTCAGTGGACCGGCGCGTGCTGCGTGCGGGGCGCGCTGGCGGACGACATGCTGGGCATGCGGCTGGGCATCGCCCGCTTCAGCCCGCTCAGCAGGTAGTCGATCACCTCGCCCGCCGTGTAGTCGCCCCGGTCGCTGCCGATGAAGCGGCGGATGTTCTTGAGCTCGTCGCCGCTGGTGATCAGCGGCACCTCCTCCACCCCCTCGCCGCGCGCCTGCGGCTGCCCGATGGTGGCGAACAGCGCGTTGCACAGGCACTTGCGCCCCTCGGTGTTTTCGCGCACGCCACCCTTCTTGACGTACGTCTCCACCGGCTCCGCGGCGCAGCGGTAGTCCAGGCGGCCGTCGGGGCGCTTGTACGCCTCGCGCAGGTAGCCCAGGTCGCACACGCGCTTGCGCTGGCCGTACGTCTCCGGGTCGCTCATCGTGCCGCCGATCTGCACCACCTTGAACGGAAAGCCCGTGGGCGACGCGCGGCCGTCGGTCAGCACGTCGATGCGGTCTTCCTGCGCCTGGCGAATCACGTTCCGCTTGAGCGCCGGGTCGATCCCCGACTCCTCAGAATACGCGAACAGCGTTCCCACCTGGATGCCCGCCGCGCCGGCCGCCAGCGCCTCCGCCAGCTTCTCCGGGCTGCCGGAGCTCCCCGCCAGCCAGAAGGGGAGGCCGTGCTCCTTCATCTTCTCCAGGTCCACGATGTCGCGCTCGCCGTACTGGGGCTCGCCGCGCTCGTTCAGCACCAGCTCGCCGCGCGGGGGCGCGTTGTGGCCGCCGGCCGTGGGCGCCTCGATGATGAAGCCGTCCACCCGCCCCGTCGCCTTGCGCACCAGCATGGTGGCCAGCGAGTTGGAGGCGATGATGGGAAGGAAGTACGGCCGCTTCATCTCCACCGGCGGCTGCTCCGAGTGCACCCGCGGGTCGAAGCTGAGCCAGTGCGTCTCGTCGCGCTCCAGCCCCTCCACGTCGAACCGGATCTGCGCCGGCTCGTGCGCGGCGAAGCGGTCCAGCACGCCGGGGATCTCCTTGGGGATGCCGGCGCCCATCAGCACGTAGTCCACCTTGGCCAGCATGGCGCCGTAGATGGTGGCCAGGTTGGGCATCTGCACCTTGGTGAGCAGGTTGATGCCCACCACGCCGTCGTGCCCCTCCTTGGCCAGCCACACCTCCACGAACGACGCGAGGACCGTGAGCTGGTCCCGCACCTTGGTCATCACCTGGCGGTACATCGGGATCTCCCGGTACGGCTCGCCGGGAGCGCGGCCGCCGGGCTTGAAGTACTTCTGCAGCACCTCGCCCGCCACGTCCGGAATCGGAAAGGCCGCCATGGCACGCCGCATGTGGCCGCCCTCGTCGCCGTCCTGAAGGCGGCGCACCAGCAGCGTGTCCACGCACGTGCCCGAGACCACGCCCAGCTGACCACGCAGAGAGACGGCCTTGGCGAGGACCCAGTTGGATACCCCGACTCCCATGCCGCCCTGGATGATCAGCGGATGCGTGACGGAAACAGCGGTCATCTGGCTCAGGGATCGTGGGTGTAGCCGGCCGCGCACGGCCGTGCAGGCGGGCGGACTGCGACATTCGTTCCGGCCAACTGCGGGAGAACCAATAACTTAGCTTATAGGTATCCCATAAAGATGAGCCAAATTCACCCCGCGCGCAACCCCCGCACGACTTGGGCCACCCAAGGCGCGAAGCGGCTCTGTACACCAGTGTGCCCCATCCGGTGCACCCCTGCACGCTAATGCCGCCTCAGCGCGTGCGAAAGGATTCCCGTGCGCGGGGGCTCGCGAAGAGCCGGTTTATGCCCGGGTAAGGTACATTTGCCCGGAGGTGGGTGCGGGCAGGATCGCCGTGGTTC
>DASTNU010000097.1:0-2874 GCA_035720605.1 Longimicrobium sp.
CGGTGAACTTGACGGCGTTGGAAAGGAGGTTCACCAGGATCTGCCGCACCCGGTCCGCGTCGCTGGAGAGCGGGGGAAGGGGCACGTGCGGCGTGACGGCGAGCGCGAGCTGCTTCTCGCGCGCCTGCGGCTCCACCGTCTGCAGCGCCTGGTCCACCACCTCGTACGGGTCGAAGGGCTGGATTACCAGCTCCAGCTTGCCGGCTTCCATCTTGGAAAGGTCCAGCACGTCGTTCACCAGGTACAGCAGGTTCTCCGTGGCCCGCTGCGCCCGGGTGAGGAAGGGGAGCGACTCCGGGGGGATCTGCCCCACCACGCCGTCCAGCAGGAGCGCGTTGTATCCCAGGATGGCGTTCAGCGGGGTGCGAAGCTCGTGGCTCACGGAGGCGAAGAAGCGGTCCTTGGCGGCGGCGCTCCAGCGCAGCTCCTCGTTGGCGCGCTCCAGCTCGCGCGAGCGCTCCGCCAGCGCGCCGTGCAGCCGCGCGTTGCTGATGGCGACGGCCGCGTGCCCGGCCAGGGTGAGCGCCAGGCGCACGTCCCGCGGCGTCACCTCGTATGCCCGGCGGTAGCCGATCACCAGCGCGCCGAAGGTCTCGCCGAAAAGGGCCAGCGGCACGCCGAGCCCCACGCGCATCCCTTCCGCGGCGTGAAAAGGCTCGTCCACGCGCCCGTCCGGCCCCGCCTCCAGGGTGAGCGGCTTCCCCGCCTGCGCCACGCGGTCGGCGAAAGGGTCGTCGGCGGCGCCGTCGGAGCCGCGCAGGCCGGCGACGGCCAGGGTGCGAATCCGTCCCCCCTGCGTGGCGCTCACGGTGACGTAGTGCGCGCCCAGCAGGGTGCGGGTGAACCGCGCCACCATCTGCAGCACCTCGTCTGGGTCCAGCGTCCGGTTGGCGGCCAGCCCCAGCACGTGCAGCGCCTCGCTCTCCTCCGCGCGGCGCCGCAGGGTGTCGCGCTCCTCCTGCAGCGCGCGCACCCGCTGCGCCTGCTCGCCCACGCGCGCGAGCGCCGCGGCCAGCGCCTTCCAGCCGCCGCTTTCCGTATCGGGCCGGGGGGGATCGATGAGGACGACGGCGCCCGCCGGGGGCCCGCCGGAGCCGTTGCGCAGCGGCAGCAGCAGGGCGCTGGCGCCGGGGTGCGCGGCGGCGTCTTCCGGAAAGGCGGGGCTGAGCGGATGGACGACGGGGGCGGCCGCGTGCAGCGCCTCGTCGCGCAGCCGCGCGGAGACGGACGAGCCCTCCGGCCACGCCGCCAGCGCATCCCCCTCCGCGTCCATCCACACCGCGCCGCGGCCGGCCTGCGCCAGCACGCGCAGCGCCGATGCGTGGTCGGCGCTTTGGTAGACGCGGATGAGGGTGTCGCGAAGGTCCATCACGCGGGGCGGCGGAGTTCCGTGCGCGCGCGGCGGTCGGCCGGGACCGGGGGAAGGAGCCGCGCGGAAGGGGATGGAGAGATGCAACTTAGTGCACCCGGCCCGCGCGAACAATCCACCCCCGTCCGCGAAGGCCCGTTCGGGACGCCGGGCCGTCACATCAACCCGCATTTTCCCGCCGGTGTTACGGAGCCGGGGGAAGATGCGGCCAACCTTTTCGTCCACGGCGGCATCCGAGTGTCCGGCCGTCCGATCCCGGAACACTTGACAGCGCGGACGATCTGCTGAAGATTTAGCATCACCTGCTGATAAATCAGCACTTCCCGCCGCACTTTTCGCCATCCGGCTGCAGCCTCGCATGCAATTCCTTCGATCGTTCTCCGCAGCCGCGCTGGGCGTGGCGCTGCTTTCCGCCGCGCCGCAGGCGCAGGCTCCCGCGTCCGCGGCGCGTCCGCCGGCCACCATGCAGGCGGTGCGGCTGCAGGGCGAGCTGCGCCTGGACGGGCGCCTGGACGAGGCCGCGTGGCAGGGGGCGCAGCCCTCCACGGAGTTCACGCAGAGCTATCCCGACCCCGGCGCCGCGCCCACGCTGCGCACCGAGGCGCGGGTGATGTACGACGACAAGAACCTGTACGTGGGCGTGCGGATGTTCGACCCCTCGCCCGATTCCATCGCCGCGCCCCTGGCCCGGCGCGACGCCGCGGGGGTGTACAGCGACTGGGTGCACCTCATCGTCGACAGCCGCTACGACCGGCGCAGCGCGTTCCGCTTCACCACCAACCCCCGCGCCCTGCAGCGCGACGTGTACACCTACGACGACGGGAACGAGGACGACTCGTGGAACGCCGTGTGGGACGTGGCCACCACGGTGGATTCGCTGGGATGGGTGGCGGAGTACCGCATTCCCATGAGCCAGCTTCGCTTTGGCGGCCAGGCGGGCGACGCGCGCACCTGGGGGCTGCAGATCATGCGCGACATCGCCCGCCGGGGCGAGCGGGCCTCGTGGTCGCCGTGGACGCGCAACGACGCGGGGTTCGTCTCGCGCTTCGGCACGCTGACGGGGCTATCGGGGGTGCCGGCGCCGCGGACGCTGGAGATCATGCCCTACGCAAGCGCCCGACTGACCCGCGCCCCGGGGAACCCGGACGACCCCTTCTTCCAGGAGAACGAGCCGGGGATGGACGCCGGCGCGGACCTGCGCCTGGGGCTGCCGCTGGGCCTCACCCTCTCCGCCACCATCAACCCGGACTTCGGGCAGGTGGAGGCGGACCCGGCCGAGGTGAACCTGACGGCGTTCGAGACCTTCTTCAGCGAGCGGCGGCCGTTCTTCGTGGAAGGGAAGGGGCTGTTCACGTTCACGGTGAACTGCGTCGTCGTCGTCGACTGCAACACCGGCGAGGGGCTGTTCTATTCGCGCCGGATCGGCCGCTCACCACAGCTGGGCGACATCTACGGCGACCGAAGCTCGCCCGAGGCGACGAAGATCCTCGGCGCAGCCAAGATCA
>DASTNU010000098.1:0-2282 GCA_035720605.1 Longimicrobium sp.
GCCGGTGGAGCCGGAGGTGTGGATGACGTACGCCAGGTTGCGCGGGGCGGCGCCGCTCTCCACCGGCTCCGCGCTCTCCTTCGCGGCCTGGCGGCCGTCGCGGAAGACGGCCTGGTGGCCGGCGGCGGCGAGCGGGGCGTGCAGCCGCCCCGGGGCGACGACGACGCGGGCGCCGCAGTCGCGCAGCAGCGCCAGCAGCCGCTCGGCGGGCTGGTCCTCGTCCACCGGGACGCAGGCGCCGCCCGCCTTCAGGATGGCCAGGATGGCGGCCAGGGTGTCGGTGCTCTTCTCGGCGACCAGCCCCACCCGGACCTCCGGTCCCACGCCCAGGCCGCGCAGCAGCCGCGCGAGGCGGGTGGAGCGCTCGTCCAGCGCCCGGAAGGTGGTGTCCCCCTCCGGGGCCGCGACGGCGACCGCGTCCGGCGTGCGGGCCGCCTGCGCGGCGAAGAGGTCGTGGAAGCAGCGGTCGTCGTACGCGCCGGCCCGGACGCCCCACTCCTCCAGCGCCCGCCGCTCCGGCTCGTCCAGCAGCGGCAGGTCGGCGACGGGGCGGTCCGGCTGCGCCACCGCCCCCTCCAGCAGCCGCCGCAGGTGGCCCAGCATCCGGCGGATGGTCGCCGCGTCCCAGAGCTGCGTGCTGTAGCGCACCCACCCCTGCACGCCGCCGTCCGCCTGCTCCGCCACCTCCACCGAAAGGTCGAACTTGGAGACCCGGCGCTCCACCTCCAGGCGCTCTGCCCGCACGCCGGGGAGCACGGGCCCCGGCGGGGCGGGCGCCAGGTTGACCATCACCTGGAAGACGGGGTGGCAGCCGGGCGAGCGGTCCGGGCGCAGCTCCTCCACCACACGCTCGAAGGGCGCCGCCTGGTGCGCGAAGGCGTCCACCGCCTCGCGCCGCGCGCGCGTCACCAGCTCGCGAAAGCCGGGGTCGCCGGAAAGGTCCCCCCGCAGCGCCAGCGTGTTGACGAAGAAGCCGATCAGCTCTTCCGTCTCCGGCTCGTCGCGCCCGGCGACGGCGGTGCCCACCACCACGTCGTCCTGCCCCGACCAGCGCGAGAGCAGCGCCTGCCACCCCGCCAGCAGGGCCATGAACAGCGTCGCGCCCTGGCCGCGGGCCAGCTGCGCCAGCGCCGCCGCCAGCTCGCGCGGCAGCGCCAGCGGCTCCTGCGCGCCCCGGTACGACTGCAGGGCCGGGCGGGGGCGGTCCGCCGGCAGCTCCAGCAGCGGGGGCGCGTCGCCCAGGCGCGCGCGCCAGTACGCCAGGTCCGCCTCCAGCGCATCGCCCGCCAGCTCCTGCTGCTGCCAGGCCGCGTAGTCCGCGTACTGCACCGGCAGCTCCGGCAGCTCCGCCGCCTGGCCGCGCGCCGCCGCCGCGTACAGCGCCGAGAGGTCGCGGTACAGCACCCCCATGCTCCACCCGTCGCCGACGGCGTGGTGCAGCGTGAGCACCAGGACGTGGTCGCCGGGCGCCAGCCGCAGCAGGAGTGGCCGAAAGAGCGGTCCGCGCTCCAGGTCGAAGGGCCGGTGCGCCTCCTCCTCCGCCAGGCGCCGCGCGCGGGCGAGCCGCTCCGCCGCGGATCCGTCGCCGAGCTCGTCGACCTCCAGCACCGTGCCGGTGGATGCGGCGGTGGGGGGCGGGGCGATCACCTGCACCGGGGCGCCGTCGCGCACGGCCAGGGTGGTGCGGAGCGCCTCGTGGCGTTCGACGAGCCGGTCCAGCGCCCGTGCCAGCGCCCGCGCGTCGAGGGAGCCGGCCAGCCGCCAGGCCGCGGAGATGTTGTACGCCGGGCTGTCCGGCTCCATCTGGTGCAGGAACCAGAGCCGCTCCTGCGCGAACGACGCGGGGGCGATGCGCGGCTCCTCGTGGTCGGAGAGCTGGGAGGCGGGGGGAAGGGTGCTGCTCATGGAAGGAAAGACGCTCTCACGCGCCCACCGCGCGCGGCGGACGCGATTTGACGGAGCCGGCGCGACGGGGAGTCGCTCGGCGGAGGGGTGGCTGCGCGCTGCTTGTTTTCGGGAAGCCCGGCTGTGGCCTTCAAGAGTAACAGTGGCCGCGGGAGGCGGTCAACTTATCTGCGCGAAAAGTATGTACAGGATTCATGCGGGATTGCCGCCGGGCGCGAGGCCGGCCACGTGGGGCCACCGGCTCCGCGCCTGAGCGAGTGAACTCGCCGCCCGCCGCAACGACTGTGGAAAGCCCCGCAAACTGCGCGGGGCTTCACCTGCACCGGCGCGGATCCGTCCAACGGGGCACTCACCCGACCCGGGACAGTCCGCGCAGG
>DASTNU010000099.1:0-6072 GCA_035720605.1 Longimicrobium sp.
GTAAGCCTGAGCTGGATGGCGCTGAGCGGCCACGCCAACCACGGCATCTACGGGACGGGCGTGCGCGGCGGGCTCACGCTGGACCACGTGCGCGTGACGGGGAACAACGGCACCAGCAACAGCGGCACGCTCGGCGAGTCGCCGCTGCGGATGGACAACATCGGCGGGCCGGTGAAGGTCACCAACTCCCGCTTCGACGGCGGCGCCATGCACGGGGTGCGCATCGACAATTCCCTGGGGACCGCGCCCGCGCTGGACTCGCTGGTGTTCGTGAACGACACCATCGAGAACATGCAGGGGAGCAACGCGGACATCCGCGGCACCGCCCTCCTGGTGTCGCTGATGGACGGCACCGCCGACACGCGCATCCGCAACAACCGCATCACCTACTGGTGGGCGAACGCCATCCACGTGCTGGTGCAGGGAACGGCGTCGGGGTCCGCGCGCATCACCGGCAACTTCACCGACAACACCAACGGCGCGCTCGCCGGCGCGGGCGGCATCTGGGTGGGCGGGTGCAGCTTCGCCTTCAACATCTCCGGCAACACGGTGCGGAACACCAACGGCACCGCCATCGCGGCGGACCATGCGAACTGCGCCGGCACCACCTTCCAGGGCACCATCGACGGGAACGCGGTGGGCGTGTCCGGCGTCGCCAACTCCGGGTCGGGCACCGGCGTGGGCATCGGCGCGGTGGGCCGCAACGGCACCACGACGGTGAAGATCAGCAACAACGTGCTCCGGCAGATCAACGGGTCGGCCCAGGGCGCCATCACCGTCCTGGCGGGCGACAACGTGCTGTTCCCCCCGTCGGGGACGATCAACGCCACGATCAGCGGGAACAACATCCAGGAGTCCGGCACCACGGT
Source organism: Longimicrobium sp. (assembly GCA_035720605.1). GTDB lineage: Bacteria > Gemmatimonadota > Gemmatimonadetes > Longimicrobiales > Longimicrobiaceae > Longimicrobium. The sequence goes on from DASTNU010000099.1 coordinate 870, forward strand.
GAACAACGCCCAGCACGGGATCCTGATCACCCACGGCACCACCAGCTCGGGGGCGGGCGACTCGCACCAGGGGTGCTACGACGTGCTGAGCAACACCATCATCAACTTCGTGAGCGGAACGGCCAACAACCGCATCCGCGTGAACCAGCGCTTCTCCACCACGTCGCGGTGGCCGGGGTACACGGGCCAGGCCACGGGGGTGCCGTCGCAGAACGACATGGCGAGCTACCTCCTGGGCCGGAACACGGCGTCCACCTCCACGAACGCCAACACCTCCACGGGCGGCTTCCTGAACACCGTCCCGGCCGGCTCGGCCTGCCCGCAGCCGAGCATGTAAGCAGGACCGCAGGCTCCTCCCGGGTGCCCCCCGCCCCGGGAGGAGTCCTGCGTGCAGGTCGCAGGTCGCAGGTGCAGGTGCAGGGCTCTACAGGACCCCCGCGGTACCCCTCTATCCCCGTTCCACGAGGAGACACGGATGTCAGAGCCATTCCTGAGCGAGATCAAGATCGTCTCGTTCAACTTCCCCCCCAAGGGCTGGGCGCTCTGTAACGGGCAGTTCCTGCCCATCAACCAGAACCAGGCGCTCTTCGCCCTGCTGGGCACCACCTACGGCGGCAACGGCCAGACGACGTTTGCGCTGCCGAACCTGCGCGGGCGCGTACCCATCCACTTCGACGCCAGCCACGACCTGGGCGAGGCGGCGGGCAGCACCAGCGTGACGGTGAACATCCAGCAGCTGCCCACCCACATGCACGGGCTGCAGGCCTCCAGCACCGCCACCGGCACCACCGCGGACCCGACCAACGCGTTCCTGGGGCCGGCGAACTCCGTGTACGGGGCGGCGGTCAGCCTCACCACCGCGAGCCCGCAGTCGGTGACCAGCGTGGGCGGCAGCCAGCCGCACAACAACATGATGCCCTACCTGACGCTCAACTTCATCATCGCGCTCCAGGGCATCTTCCCCTCCCGCAACTGACCGGAGACCTGCACCCATGGCACAACCCTACGTGGGCGAGATCCGGATGTTCGCCGGAAACTTCGCCCCCAACGGCTGGATGTTCTGCGAAGGCCAGACGCTGCCCATCGCGGAGAACGAGGTGCTGTTCCAGCTGATCGGCACCACCTACGGCGGGGACGGGGAGGAGACCTTCAACCTGCCCAACCTGGCCAGCCGCGTTCCCATCCACATGGGCACGGGACCCGATGGGACCACGTACCAGCTCGGCGAGATGGCGGGGACCGAGCAGGAGACGCTCACCATCCAGCAGATTCCCAACCACACCCACCCGCTCACCGGCTCTACGGCGCTCGGGAGCCAGTCTTCGCCCATCGACAGCGTGCTGGCCACCAGCTCCGGCCTCATCTCGATGTTCTACGAGGGCGCGGTGGACTCGAACATGAACGCCCAGGCGATCACCCCCGCCGGCGGCAGCCAGCCGCACGAGAACACCCAGCCGTTCCTCTGCATCAACTTCATCATCTCCCTGTTCGGGGTCTTCCCGAGCCAGACCTGAGGAGCGACGACATGTCCGACCAATTCGTGGCCGAGATCCGCATCTTTCCGTTCAACTTCCCCCCCACGGGGTGGGCGTTCTGCAACGGGCAGCTCATGCCGATCTCTCAGAACACGGCGCTCTTCTCGCTCCTGGGCACCACCTACGGCGGCGACGGCAAGAGCACCTTCGCGCTTCCCGACATGCAGGGGAACGCGCCGATGCAGCCCGGGCAGGGGCAGGGGCTCTCCCTGCGCGACCTGGGCGAGATGTCCGGGGTGGAGAGCATCACCCTGCTGGTGTCGGAGATCCCGGTGCACACGCACGCCCTGATGGCCGACGCGCTCGACCCGGCGGACCTCTCCGGTCCCACTCCGCAGCGCGTCCTGGCGCAGTCCGCGGGCGTGTTCGCCTACCAGCCGGCGGCGACGGGGCTGGGGCTGATGGCGTTCCAGGCGCTCCCCCCCGCGGGCGGCGGGCTGCCGCACAACAACATGCAGCCGTACCTCACCCTCAACTTCTGCATCGCGCTGCAGGGGATCTTCCCGCAGCGGCCCTGAGGCGGAACGCACCTCGCCGAACAAGGAGCGGGGCGGCCCCTGGGCCGCCCCCTTCGCGCCTACAAGAGCACACATTGTCCGGAACCGGTAGCCACGGCTTCCGTCCAGGACACGCCACACGCAAGCCATTCCTGCCCATGAACGTGACCCTGCGCCCCATCACCGAACACGACCTGGACTTTCTGCACCGGCTGTACGCCACCACGCGCGAGGACGAGCTCAGGCAGGTGCCGTGGACGCCGGAGCAGAAGGCGGCGTTCGTGCGCCAGCAGTTCGAGGCGCAGCACGCGTTCTGGCGGGAGAACTACACCGACACCTCGTGGGACCTGATCGTCCGCGACGGGGAGCCGATCGGCCGGCTGTACGTGGCGCGCTGGCCCGAGGACATCCGCATCGTGGACATCGCGCTCATGCCGGAGCACCGCGGCGCCGGCCTGGGAACGCGGCTGATCCGCGAGCTGTTCGCCGAGGGCGACGCCACCGGGCGCAAGGTCAGCATCCACGTCGAGATCTTCAATCCCGCGCGGCGGCTGTACGAGCGGCTGGGCTTTGTGCAGGCGGGCGACCGCGGGGTGTACCTGCTGATGGAGCGCCACCCCGCCGGGGTCGCCCTGGCCCACGCCCATGTCTGATCCGTTCACCGTCGAGCGCTTTCTGCCCCACGTGGGCGAGGTATTCCACGTGATGGTGGACGAAGCGCAGGGAACGCCGATCCTGCTCTCGGAGATCTCGAGACTTTCCACCGGGGGATCGTGGCGGCGCGCCCGCGAGCCGTTCTCGCTGGTCTTTCACGCTCCACACGGGCTGGTGCTGGAGCAGCAGGTGTACCGCGTGGAGAAGGACGGGATGGAGCCGTTCGAGTGCTTCCTGGTCCCCATCGGGCCGGACGCGTACGGAATGCGCTTCGAGGCGATCTACACCTGACATCGAATCCGCAAGCGGATCTGTCCCACGCGGAGACGCGGAGAACCCGGAGAGAAGTTCTCCGCGCCCCTCCTCTGGCGTTCGTCCATCCCCGCTGTGCCTTTCGCCGTCGTGCCGGGCGAACCCTCGACCGCGGGCGGAGGACGAGCACGGGGTGACCGGGTTCCCCGGCCTGCGCTCTGGATCCTTGCACAACGGAGATCGCGCGGTCGTCTCCTTCGGAATGACGGTGCCCGTGCTGGAGGTGAAAATCGTGCTCCGCACGGCAACGAAATCCGCGATCGGCCGAAAAAACCTCACGCAGAGTCAGCTGAGTGAGGAGAGGTCGGACCCGTGCAGGGGACGACTCGGTTCGCTCTGCTGATCCTGCGCGAGGTTTTTCTTTCCGGATCCGGTCAGCCGCCGGGAAGCGGGCTGTGGTTGGACACGGCGTCCTGGTGAAGCTCGCGGAGCTCGTCGAGGCGGCGCGCGAGCTCGGCTTCGGGAACGTCGCCCAGGTCGCTCAGCCCCGCCCCGGCGGCGACGCTCGCGATCCGGCCCCATGCCTCGTCGTCGAGGGCGTTCCGCGCCCGGCGCAGCGCGCCCAGGTTCTGCACCAGCCGTGGCGACGCCGGCGGCGCCGCCTGCCGCTCGGCCTGCGCCGCCGCCTGCAGCATGGCGTCGATCTGTGCCTGGGTGACTCCCGGCGCCCCGCGCATGGCTTCGGCCTGCTGCCGGAAGAGCGCGGCCGCCTGGTCCCGGGAGGAATGCAGCTCGGCGGCCATCAGGTGGCCGCCCACCGCCGAAATGCGGTGGCGCACGTACCACAGCTCGGCCGGATTGTACCCCAGCTTTCGCGCGGACCGCACGAAGGCCGCGTCCACGAAGTCGCCCCACAGCGCCTGGCGCGACTTGGGCCGTGCGCCCTTTGGCGCGCCGGGCGCGGGTGGCGGCGGACGCCGCACCGTCGCCAGCCGCGCGCGTACGGCCGGCGCCTCGGCCTGCACCAGCTCCAGCTGGGCCAGGGTGGTGCGAAGGTAGCGGTCGACCTGCCTGGGGGTGAGGCTGCTGTCGGCCGGCGGTGCGAAGGCGGCGTGCTCCGTCTTCGTCACCTCGTCCGGACCGGCGGCCCTGTCGCGGGAGCACGCGGCGGGGGCGGCGGCGAGCAGCATCACGGCGATGCAGCCGCTGATCCTCCTGGTGTGACGCGGAATGGGTGCCTCCTACGGTGAAGCGGCGGGGGGTCCGCGTGCGGGTGCGCGCGTGGCGGTGCAGGAGCGCGGGGCCGGCGCGATGCGCCGGTCCCGGTGAAGAGCCGCGCGGCGGCCTCAGTTCTGGCTGGGGAAGATGCCCTGCAGCGCGATGATGAAGTTGAGGGTCAGGTAGGGCATCATGTTGTTGTGCGGCTGGCTGCCGCCCACGCTGGTCACCGACTGCGGGCTCGCGGTGATGAGGCTGGCCGCCGCCCCGTACACGGAGTTGGCCGGCCCCAGGAAGGCGCCGGTGGGGTCCGCCACCGTGCCCGTGGCGGTGCTGGAGGCCTGCAGCCCGTGCAGGTGCGTGGGGAGCTGCTGGATGTTCACCGTCACGCTGGTGCTGCCGGCCGACTCGCCCAGGTCGTGGCTGGCGTCGAAGTGGATGGGCACCCGCCCGCGCAGGTTGGGCAGCGCGAACGTCGTCTGGCCGTTCCCCCCGTAGGTGGTGCCCAGCAGCGCGAAGAGCGCCTGGTTCTGGTTGATGGGGAGGAACTGCCCGTTGCAGAGCGCCCACCCCTTGGGCGGGAAGTTGAAGGAGACGATCTTGATCTCCGACAAAAACGGCTCCGGGCCGCTCTGCATGGAGACGTCCCTCAGCGCGGGGTCCTCGTCCCCCGGGGCGAGCGGGTTCACGTAGTCGTCCACGCAGGCGGCCAGCAGCCCCGGAAGGAGGACGGCCCCGCTGCCGAACGCCACCCGGCGCAGCACCTCGCGGCGCGTGATGAGGTTGGCGGCCCGGATCTCTTCCGGGCTCCGCTCTTGGTCGTGATCTCCGGGCAGGATGATCATGTCTCCGGGGGGTGAGGGGGTGGAGGGCGGGGGACGGGACGGTGCCGAAAGGGGTTCGCGGCGACGCCGGTGGACAGCGCATGCGCGGGGGAAGGCGATGGCGCTGCATGCGCCCGCGGCAGCGTTTCGGCAGGTGGAAAGGAGCAACTTCGCTGCGGCGGCGGGGTGTGTCAAGCGTCGTTTCGGCGCGGCGCAAGGCCGC
>DASTNU010000100.1:0-3642 GCA_035720605.1 Longimicrobium sp.
CCGCCGCGGCCCTGAGAGATAGTCTTCCATCATCCGCCGGTACTGTGGCCACATCGGGATCAGCCGCTCTGCCGTCGTCCCGCGGCGCCGGCGCGCGCGCTCGGACTTGAGGCCGCGCCAGTCGTTCCCGCCCACTCGCACGCGGTCCATTCGGAACTGCAGGTCGTCGATCTCCAAGCCGAACCCCTCCGTCTTGCGCACCCCGGTGAACAGGTAGGTGGCCACCAGCTCGTACAGGAACGGCACGGCGTGCGAGTAGGCGTCCGGCTCCCACACTCGGCACGCCTCCAGGACCAGGGCCGCCTCGGGCACCTCGAAGAAGTCGGCTTCGCCAGGATCCGGGACGGGCTTGTACTTGATCTTCCTGACCGGGTTGTCCGCGGCCAGCCGCGCATCCACGGCCGACTGCAGCATGCTGCTCAAGCTGTTGAGGTGCTGTCGCTGTGCGCCGGCGGAGAGCTTCCTGCCGTCCCTTCCCGGCATGGTCTTCAGGTGTTTCATCCAGGCGCGGACTTCGTCCTGGCCGATTGCAGAAACGGGGACGTCCCCATGCTGCGCTATCAGCTCACGCAGGCGCAGGTGCTGCTCCCGGGTGCCGAACCGACCAGCTGCGATCCCATGGAAGAACTCCATGGCCCTCCGGAGGTGCGTTTCGACATTCGCCATCCACCGATCGCCGGCGGCGCCCGCCTCCTGCTTCTCGGCCAGGTGTTCGTCCGCGTATTCCTCAAAGCCCCGAATGCGGATGCTGCTGGCTCCGATGAGCGACCGGTCCCTCCGCATCGCCTCCAGCTGCCGGACCCGGGACGCCGCGAGTGCGTCCGCCACGTCCGGGTCCTTCGTGGCCAGCTTTTCCCCCTCCGCCACGAGCCGTTCCCGACCACCGCCAACGTCGGCGAAGTCTTCGAAGAAGCCGTACGCCCGCCCGCCGCGCCAGTAGACGCGGCTCGCTCTACGTCTGGGCATTGTGCACGTTATGGCGCGAAGGAAAGACTAGTCGGCTGGGGTTCACACCGATTACTTTAGGGCCGTCCACAGCACCCCACCATTAGCGGAGAATAAACGGATGCGTATCCACCGGGTCGCGGTAGCGATCGCCTTGCTCGGAGCGATTGCTGGAGCTTGCGGCAGGACGCCCACGCAGCACCAGGAGCAGCCGGACGGCGTCCTCCCCTCGTTCGCACATGACAGCCTTCCGGTACCGCCGCCCTCGGGCGGCGGCGCCACAACGAACAGCGACAGCACCGGCCGCGGGGGGTTCGGGAGCGGCGGCGGGACCTGATCCTGACCTCCTTCATGCGGCACGCAGCAGGGTAACGAGGCGGCGGGCGAACTGCTCGCCGCCTCCCTCTTTGGTCACCCGCGGTGCGGCCGCTGCTCCGTTCAGGAGGTACACGGCTTTCAGGAGAACGACCGGCTCCTGTCGCTCAAGCGCGGTTGCCGCTGCCAGCTTGCCAGCCGACCGCGCATCCTCTCCGCGCCCGGCTTGCTGTGCCGCGGCCGCAAGTTCCACGAGCGCCTCGGCCATCAGGATCCCGTCCGGCGCGTCTGCGTGCAGGCGCCAGACCTGTGCCGCCGCGAAGCGGTACGCCTCGCTGTCATCGGTGGCGGCGGCGCACCGAGCCGTGTACGCCCATGCTAAAGAGCGCACGTCCGGGCGGCCTGCCAGCGTGGCGACGGTCTCGAAGATGGGCCTGGCGTCGTTATACCTCCCGCGCTTCAGATAGGAATACCCTACGTCGCCGGCGAGCCTGAGCAGGTTGCGGTGTCGCGGGCCGTAGGCTTCGAGCGCCTGATGGGAAAGCGCGTCAAGGTCGTCGTGCTGGCCCCGTTCCACAGCCAGGTTCAGGAGGTCGTGGAGCGGCCACGCGGACGCCTCGCGCGAACGGTAACGGCTGGCCAGGTCCAGCGCCCTGCGGTACCACGTCTCCGCCCCGTCGAGGTCGCCGGCGGCCATCCGCACACCCCCCAAACCGACGAGGGCCAGCGCCGCGCGGCGGTATGCTCCCTCTGCTTCGCCGAGCTCCGCGGCGCGCAGGTACCAGGTCGTCGCCTCTTGCGGCTCACCCTTCCGCCGGTAAGCCCGCGCGAGGATGTACGCGGAGCTGGACCGCGCAACTCCGCACGCGAGCAGATACGCACGCCGCGCGGTCACCTGGACCGCGGGCAGCTGCTCCTCCGCCCACGCCGCACATAGGCAGCACCGAAGTTCGGCGAGCTGGCGGCGGCGGCAATTGCGGTCCCCGCGAAGCACCGTCCAGGCGAACGCCTCGTGCGCCGTATCCTGAACGGTCGTCCCTTCGCGCACCGCCGCGATGACCATTGCCAGAACGAACGCGCGCGCAAACGGCGGGAGGCTCCGCTCGATCGTGACGCTATAGCCTCCATCGGGGGACGAGTGCGGCAGGTACAGGCACCCCGACGTCGGACCCACGCTCACGCGAAGCTCTGCTGCGCGCGCCAGCCTCACCAGATCCCGCCAGCCGACCTTGTAGCGGCCCACGGCGCGCGCCGGGCTGACCGACCAGGCCCACACCACAAGCTGCGCCGTCCTCTGCTCCATCTCTCTCGCCCGCATTGTATCAGACCTCCCCCTCGTTGCTCGTGCCCGGGCGCCGGGGGAGGTACTCGTCGTCTCGCCACGCGCGCAGCCTCGCCATGTCGTCGTCGCTGAACCCCTGCTCCGTGCCGTACGTGAAAATCGCCGTCACCACATCCGTCGGCTCCCATCCCAGTGCACGAGCCACCGCAGGGCTAGCGAAGTGCTGGATGGCGAGCTCTGCCCGCGACCCGCGGTACTCGGTCAGGGTCCGGGGCGGGTTCATCGCCTCCGGCGGGAGTAGCCCCTCCCTGCGCAGGTATTCGAGCATCTGACGCTCCGTCCGCGCGCGAATCGGCGCCGGGTCGCCTTCACGTAGCTTTCTCACTGTCGTGCGGCTAAGCCCTGTGGCGCTCACTGCCTCCCGCTCGCTCATAGTGCGGGTAGCCTCGAGGACCATCCTAATCACCTGGTCAGTCGGCACGTATCGAGGTCGGGGAGCTTCTGTCATCACAAATCAAACCGGGTAGGGTGAGATGGGGGGACCGTGAGGCTTGACAGCGTGGTTCGTATTGGTTTATAGTGGCTCTTACGAACGTATGCAAATACCACTGCGAACCGATGCGGTACATTACGAGCCGTTACGAACCGGTACAAACCTAACAACCGACCCCATGGCGCACAAGAGACCTCGTCACCGGAGCAACCGGCCCCCGCCGCTCCTGCCCGGTGAGATCTTCCTGGAGAGGGTGGTGGAGATCACCGGCTACTCGCCGCACACGATCTACTACTACACCTCCTCCCGCGTGGACGCCGCGGAGCAAATCCCCCACACCAAGCGGCGCCGGTTCCTCGTATTCAACGAGGCCGAGGTAAAGGAGTGGCAGGCCCGCAAGGACGGGCTCGTGCCCGACGTGGTCGAGGAGCCCGCAATGCTTGCGGGGGCCTCCCATGGCTGACGGCTTCGACGTCACGCTGCCCGAGCCCGACGTGGCGGTGCCCCTGGTCGTGCGCCGTGTGGGCGAGGGCAAGCACTACATCACCGAAGAGGGCGGCCAGGTCGACGTTCTCGTGATCCGCGGTAGCGGCCACCGCGTCTCGGC
>DASTNU010000101.1:0-5087 GCA_035720605.1 Longimicrobium sp.
GCTGGTCGGTGCGGCCATCGAGCAGGCGTTTCCGCGCGCTTCCATCGTCGATTTCAACGTCCAGGCGTACGGGGATTGGGCAGTCGCGCTCGACAAGATTCGCGGGCTGATGTCCGACCCCACCGTCACCGCAACTCCGCAGCTTCTCATCACCGAAGAGGCCCTCCCAGCGATCAGCCGCGCCTTCGCGGCGGTCCAGCGAGAATGAACGCCCCGCCGCGATGGCGCGGCGGGCGCGCGCACCCTTGACCCCGGCGCAAGCGGCCGCCGGGGGTCACGTGCATCCCCGATGAATTTCGTACGCGCAGCGAGCTAGTCGGTTGCGGCGGGGCCGCGGGCGGTGCGGTCCATCTGGCGGATGGCGCCCAGGTGATACGCCAGGTGCGCGATGCTCCCGACCACGCCGTTCAGCTCCACCCGGGCCACGTCGCGCGGCGTCCGCATCGCCTCCAGCCAGCGGCGCGCCTCGCCGGCCAGGTCGGCGCGCAGCCGCTCCCACTCGCCGTCCGACACGGTGGTCCGCAGCCAGCTGGCGCTCCAGTCCGCGTCCGCGAACGGGTTCTCTCCCCCGGCCCAGCGGTTCATCAGCGACAGGCCGTAGCGCAGGTGCTCCACGTGCGCCGCGATGGACGACCCTCCGCCCCGGATCGCCGACGCCGCCTCCGCCGACAGCCGGTCGAGCGAGCGGAGCAGGCCGGGATCGCCGCCGTTGAGCATGAAGGCGCCCTCCGGCGGCGGACCCTCCACCAGCTCGCCGAAGAGCGTCGCCAGCGTCTTCGCGATCTCGCTCGTGTTCATGCGCCCTCCCGGGTGCGTTGGATCGGGGATTCGCGCGGATGATGGCGCCGGACCGGCTGCAGCGCAATGCGCCGTTCCGTCCGTTCCCCTGCGCCGCAGAACGCTGGTGATTGCACGCGGCGGCCGGCGGCGCGAGCTTGCGGTGCATCGTGCGGGATGGAGGAAACGGGAACCGCGGGAGGGGAGATGCGGAGGATTCTTCCGGGCGAGGTCGCCTGGTACGTGACCGGGCGGTTCTACGCCGCCGCCGACGGGACGCTGCTCGACGCCGGCTACTTTCTGCACCTGCAGGGGATCGACGCGGACCTCTTCGCCGGCCAGGCGGGCGAGGGGACGGCACACCTGACCTTCCTGGCCGATCCCTTCACCGCGACGCCGCTGCAGAACGGCGGCCTGGCGCTGGGGATGGACGCCATCGGCGACTTCGCCGTCTACCTGAACCGCGAGCCCGGCGCCACCTTCGACGATCCCGCCTCCTTCGGCGCGGGGGAAGAGGTGGCGCGGTTCCGGCGCGTCAGCATCGTCACGGGCGCGACGGTGGGGGCCGGGCCCGCGGACCGGCCGCTCTTCGCGCTGAACGTCTTCTCCGCCAGCCTGGTCTCCAGCCGCCCGTTCGAGCTGGGCGGCCGGCGGTACGACCTGCGCCGGCTGATGCCGCACGGCATCACGCAGTGGGGCACCTCGCCCGCCACCCCGGCCGCGGAGCTGCCGGGCTACACCAGCATCGTCCCCTTCGTCGGCTCCGCCGTCGCCATCGGCGGGCGCTGGTAGCGCGGCCCACCCGCGGCGCCCCCCTGGATCGAAGGCTCCCTGGATCGAAGGCTTCACGCGAACCGCGACGCCCCCTCCGGGCGCCAACCTCCCCCCAAAACCCCTGGGGGAGGTTGAGCGATGCGGAAGGAAGGGTGTGGAGGCGTGGTTTCCATCAGCGGGCCGGTGGCGGGGCGAGGCCACGGAATCGGACGCCGCGCCGGGGGAACGGAAGGTAAGCGGGAGCTCGACCCACACCTTCACCGGCCGGCCGTTGATCTCCGCCGGACGCATTCTCAGCCGCCGTTCGAACGGAGGACGTGAAGCGCCGGAAGGCTGTCCCTCCGCTCCCTTCAACAACATATTTGCGGCACCGCCGGAGCTGCATCCGTCCGCACCGCTTCCCCGCCCTTCCCCAATGCAGTCCTCCGTCCAGATCCCCCACCTCCATCCCGCGCCGGCCGGGGTGCCCCGCGATCGGCGCCGGCTGCCGGCCGCGCGGCGCCTGCTGCGCGAGGGGCTGGCCGCGGGGGCGCTGGTGATGGCCTTCACGCTGCCCTTCCTGGCCTCGCCGCACCCGGGCGCGGAGGCGAACCTCCGCTGCCTGAACCCGGTGAACCTGGGGGGACGGCTGCACGTGGACCTGAGCTGCGACTCCGGCATGTTCCTGCTCCTGGCCGAGGAGCCGGGGCGGGTGCTCAGGGAAGATTTCCGCATCTGGCAGAGCCGGCCGCTCTTCGGCGGGCTGGGGTGGGTGCTGTCGCAGCCGTTCCGGGCGGTGGGGATGGAGGCGGTGGGGCGGCGGCTGCCGGCCTCCGCGTGGGCGCCGGGGCGCGGCGGCGCGCCGGAGGGACGCATGCTTCCGTACTACGCCGGCTTCATCGTCCTCAACGCGCTGCTCCTGGCGGCGGCGCTCATGCTCTTTCGGCGGCTGATCGGCGCCCGCTCGTACCGCGACCCGGCGATCGTGCTCCCGGCGGCCGTGCTGCTGGCGAACGAGGTGACGCGCGCGTACTTCTGGACGCCGCACCTGCAGATGTTCAACATCTTCGTCCCCGTGCTCTCGCTCTGGCTGTTCGGCTGGCTGCAGCCGCGGCTGGGGACGCTGGGCTGGCCGCGCGCCGCGGGGATCGGGGTGGCGCTGGGGGTGGGCGCGCTGGCGTACGGGGCGTTCGCGGTTCCCGCGGCGGGCGCGGCGCTGCTCCTGCTGGCCCGCGGCGGGACGCCCGCGCGGCGCGCGGCGCGGGCGGCGGCGCTGCTGGCCGCGTTCGCGCTTCCCATCGCGGCATGGACCGCGTTCGTGGTGGCGCGCACCGGCTCGTTCTATTCGCACGAGATCGTGCGGTACCGGCAGTTCGTCTGGCTGGCGGACGCGGCGGCAACGGGTCCCGCGGCGTTCCTCGCCACCCTCGCGGCGAACCTGGGCCAGTACGCGATGGTGCTCGGCCGCGTGGCGGCGTTCCCGGCGCTGGTGGTCACCGTCCTGGCGCTCGCGCTGCACCTGCCGGGCGGCGCACGCCGCCCGGAGGGCCATCCACGCCGCGCCGCCGCCGTGCTCGTCTACCTGCTCGTCGGCATCCCTTTCTTTGCGCTGATGGGGTTCTACGCCACCCGCCTGGCATGGACGGTGGTGCCGGCCCTGCTGGTGGTGATCGCCCTGGAGACGGAAGCGCTGCGGCAGGCGCTGGGGCCCCGGCGCAGTCTGGTGACGGCCGCCGCCTCGGTGCTCGCGCTCTGCCACACCGCGTTCTGGGTGATGAGCCCCTATCCGTAGCGCGCGGGACAAGACGGCGGTTGCATCGCAGAGGGCGCAGCGGGAAAAAGAGAAGGACGCAGAGAGCTGATCGAAGCTCTCTGCGTCCTTCCCTTTTTCTGGGGGACCGGGCCGGCGTTCAGCCGGAGGAGGTGGAGGGGATCACCGGCGCGAGCGCTCGGCCTGCCAACGGCCGCTGACCGTGGACGTCGAGCCGTCGCGCAGGCGGACGGTGCACACCAGCGAGCCCGCCATGCTGTCCGCGTCCTCCATCGAGCCGGTGTACTCGCACGTGTCCACCTGGAAGTAGACCGTGCGCGCGCCCAGGGTGCCCACGCCGCTCCCCTGGCCATCGCCGCTGGAGGGAGCGCCGTCGATGATGCACTCGCCCGTCTGCCGGTAGCGCATGGAGAGCCGGGCCCCGTCGCGGTCCAACCGCATGGTCCCCTCGCCCGAGCAGAAGTAGCGGCTCCCCTGCTCGCCCACGGTCTCGGTGTACCGCCACTCGCCGTCGATCCCGGCGGTCAGCGTGAGCGGGGTGAAGTCCACCCGCCGCAGCTCGCGGATGCGGCCTCTCTCTTCCCTTCCCTCCACCAGCTCGTACCCCATCAGCGCCAGGATGCGGCCGCGCAGAAAGAGCGGGCGCGCGTTGCCGTACCAGTCCACGCAGCTGGCGCGGCATTCGTCGTCGCCACTGGTGGCGCCGGCGGCAAGCTCACCCAGCTCGTCCAGGCGAAAGTCGCGGTTGCGCAGAAAGAGGATGGCGGCCGAGCCCCTGTTCAGCCCGGACCCGCGGCGGGACTCACCGACGATCGGCAGGCCCAGCAGCCCCTGGTCCTCGCCGTCCGGGCGGTAGAAGAAGCCGTGGCTGCGGGATTCGCCCTGCGACGCGCCGGGGCGCGTGTAGCGATGCTGAAGGCGGGCGCCGTCGTCCAGCCGCAGCCCGCTGAAGTGCAGGTCCGTCCCGTCCGTGCCGATGAGCACCGCGCCGGATCCCATCGCCTCGATGCGGTCCACCCCGTGCGGCAGCCGCACCGGCGCCACCTCGCCCCCCGCCCACGGCACCGCGTACGCCACGGCCGAGGTGTCGGAATCCGAGCGGCGGCCCGCGGTGCCGTAGAGGAGCCAGTCGCCCACGTAGCGGTTCTGGAAGGAATACCCCGTGGCCTGCGGGAGCGGGCGGTAGCGCTCCCCGTCCGCGGTGCGGTCGCCGCTGCCCAGCTCCGAGAGCGGCACGCGCAGCAGCGCCAGGTTTCCGCGCGCGAACTCCGAGCCCCACATGGACTCGCCCCAGCCGTCGCTGCGGGTGAGCACGTTCAGGTGCCCGTCGCCACTCTCCAGGAACGAGAACTGGTCCACCGGCGCGCCGGCCACGCGCAGCCCCGTGGGAGCGCCGCCGTCCAGCGGCAGGCGGTACAGCACGGAGGGCGGCCCGTCGCCGCGCGGCGCATAGGCCACCGCCCACACGTACACCGCGCCCGGCGACACGTAGAACACGCGCCCGGGCGGCCCGTACAGCGCGGTGGACCGGCAGCGCAGCTCCGCCTCCGCCAGGTCGCAGATCGTCACCGTGTGCAGCGTCAGCCCGCTCAGGGAGACGGGGCCGGCGGGGCGGTACACCCGGGTCGGCTCGGCCGTGGTGCGGAACGAGGGGTCCGGCCCTCTCCACCGCCGCAGCGCGGGCAGGCTGGAGACGGGGTCCCGCGCGTTCACCGGCAAGGGCGCGTAGAAGATCAGCCGGTCGCCGATGAGCCGGCTGGCGTAGTTGCGCGACGAGTAGTAGTCG
>DASTNU010000102.1:0-9718 GCA_035720605.1 Longimicrobium sp.
CAGCTCCGCCCGCTCCGCCTCGAACTCCCGGCGCCCCGCCGAGGCGGTCAGCAGCCAGCCCGCCACCTCCAGGGGAATGGTGTCCAGCCGCACCTCGCCGAACAGCTCGCGCAGCCGGCCGGCCGCCGCGCGGTCGTCCGCCCGGTCCAGCACGTAGGCGCCGTACGCGCGGATGGCGAACTCGGCCGACTCCGGGTACCAGCCGGGGATGTGCCCCTTCACCTCGCGCACGTACTCCAGCGCCGGCTCCAGCATCCGCTCCGGGATGGCGTACCCGCGCTCGCGCACCCGCAGCAGGGCGTGCGTCACGTGGACGCTGATGTACGGCCACGATTCGCGGTCGCGGCGCCAGAAGTTGAAGCCGCCGTCGTACGTCTGCATTCCCTGCAGCGCCTGCAGGTCGCGCTGCACGGAGTCCGCCAGCGCCTCCGCCGGCGGCAGCCCCTCTGCCCGGAACTCCGCCAGCACGTCGCGCAGCGCCGCCACCGCCAGCAGCCGGCTGGCGATCTGCTCCGCGCACTCGTAGGGGTAGCGGACCAGGTACAGGAAGGCGTCGGTGAGCTCGTTGAGCGCCGTGGACGAGGTGGTCACCTCCAGCCCGCCGAACGCGGGGATGGCATCCCCGGGCACCTCCAGCGGCAGCTCCACCGCGCCGCCCTCCGCGATGGACCCGTAGGTGGCGAACGCCTCCGTGGTGGCGGGGGTGTAGACGGGAAGGCTGATCTCCGCCGCGTCCGCCATCGTCCCACCGACGGCGGCCACCTGCACGTACGCCGTCCCCGGCCGCACCGCCTCGCCCGCGATGCGCACCTCCGCGCGGTCGTGGGCGGGGACGACGACGCGCCGCCCCGGCTCCGTGAACGCGATGCCGATCCCGCGCGCCACGACCTCCACCTCCACCGGCGCGTCCGTCTGGTTCTGCACGACCACGGGAAGGGCGAAGCGGTCGCCGAAGTTCAGGAAGCGCGGCGCGGAGGGACGCACCATCAGCGGCTGCCGGGCGGTGATGGCGGACTCGTCCATCCCGTACAGCGTGCCGCCGGAGACGGCGACCGCCATCACCCGGTAGCGGGTGAGGTTGGAGGGAAGGGTGAAGGGCACCCGCGCGCGCCCGTCCGCGTCCGTCCGCACCACCGGCGCCCACAGCGCCAGCGCGCTGAAGTCCGCCCGCACGGCGATCCCCGGCTGCTGGACGCCCACGCCGGCCACCTTTCCCTGCAGCATCCCGGGGTCCGGCGGGGCCGGGAGGGCGTAGTTGGCATCTTCGCCGGCGGCCCGGCGCTCCAGCCGTGCTTCGCCGGTCACCACCATGTCCTCCAGCGCGATCACCTGCGCGTTCATCTCGATGCGCAGCTCCGGCAGCGGCTCGTCCCCCATCTCCACCGCCCGCGTTGCCGGCGAGAAGCCGATGCGGGTCACCTGCACCACCTGCCGCCCGCGGGGCACGTCGCGCAGGCGGAAGCGGCCGGACGCGTCGGTCACGGCGCGCAGCTGCGTTCCCTCCACCGTCACGATCGCTCCCGCGACGGGCTGGCGCGACTGCCCCTCCACCACCACGCCCGAGATCTCGCCCCGCGCGCTCATGGCGATCACGCGCACCAGAGGGCGCAGGTGCGCGTCCACCACGCCCGGCATCCAGGTGGGGTAGAAGAGCTGCACCGGGTGCTGCAGCCGGAAGCCGGTGAGCGCCAGCACCGCCTCGTCCACGATCACCACCGCCACCTCCGCGTCCCCCACCGGCCGCCCGGCGGCGTCGCGCACCACCACGTCCACCGAGCCCGGCGAGTCCGGCGTCTGCACGGAGTCCGCGGGGGTGGCCTCCACCTGCAGCGTCCGGGACCCGGGCGGCACCCGCAAAACCGTCTGCCCCGCGGCGAAGTCCGTCCCACGCGCGGTGGGCTGCGGCTGCCCCTCGCGGTCGTGCGCGCCCACCACGTCCACCTGCACGTACACGTTGGGGATGTCGGCCTCCCCCACCGGCACGTCGACGGCCAGCGTGGGCCCGTCGGAGGCGATCGGCTCGGTGCGGACGATCCCCTCGCGGCGCACGGTCAGCAGGCCGCGCGCGGGCCAGAAGGGGAGCTGCACCAGGATGCGGGCGGTGTCGCCGGGCGCGTACTCCTGGCGGTCCGGGACCAGGCGGACGACGCGCTGGGCGTTCTCCGCCTCCCCCGGCCCCGCCATCCACGGCGAGCGCCCCCACGCCCAGGTGGTGAGCCGCGTGCGCGAGGGCCGTCCCTGTGCGTCGGCGACCTGCGCGACGATGCGGAAGGTGCCCCCTTCCGGCCCCGTGGGGATGGTGCAGGAGAGCGGGTTCGCCTCGGAGACCAGGGTGCACCCCCGCGGCGACTCCACCACCTCCTCCCGCCAGGTGGTCCCCGTGCGCCGCCACTCCAGCCGCTCCGCCGTCACCTCCACCGGCCGTCCGGGCACCACCTTGCCGTCCAGGTCCACCACCACGATCCCCACCTCGATCGGCTCGCCGGCGGTGAGCCAGGCGCGCTCCGTCCGCAGCCCCACGTACACCTCCGCCGGGTGCACCAGCAGGTTGGCCTCGGTGCTCCACGTCTGGCGGTTCACGTCCTCCAGCGTCGCTCGCACGGAAAGGGTGTGCGCCATCGGCGGATCGGCGCGCTCGAAGTCGATCCGCACCCCGTGCCGCCCCTCGGCGTCGGTGGTTCCCTCCATCGTCCGGGTGAAGGGCACGTCGGGGGGCTGCCGGTGCCACGCGTACTCGTGCCCGCCGAAGTGCCAGGCGCCCCACCCTGGCGGCGTGAACCCCGCCGTCCGCGAGACCAGCTCCCAGCGGACGGCCGCGCCCGGGAGCCCGCCTCCCGCGAAGTACGAGGCGCGCACCGCGACCTCCGCGCTCCCCCCGACGAGGTGCGGCCCCGCGGGGGCGTCGATGGAGACCTCGAACTCCGGGCGGCGGAACTCCTGCACCTGGAATCCCAGCTCGTCCTCGTTCCCGGCCAGCCGGAACCGGATGCTCCCGCCGCCCAGGTTGGCGCCCTCGGGAAGGCGGAACGCGCCGTCGAAGCCGCCCAGCACCGTCAGCCGCGCCCGCCCGGTGGCGATCTCGTTGCCGCGCGGGTCGCGCGCCAGCCACTCCACCTCCTCCCCCGGCGCCGGAAGGTCCAGCCCCCCCGTCTCGCTGCGCTCGAAGCGCCGCGCCCACCCCTTGAAGCGCACTTCCTCGCCGGGGCGGTACAGGTTGCGGTCGGTCAGCGCGTAGAACAGCGTTCCCGGCGGGCCGCCCCGCATGGCGCTGAAGGGAAGGAGGGCGCGGTCGCCGTCCCGCTCCGCCACCAGGTACTCCTGCTCGCGCTCGCGGCCCGGCTGCAGGGAAGGCGTCCGCAGCTCCGCCGTCCCGCCCGCGTCCGTCACGGCGTCCGCCGATCCGCGGAGCGACACCCGCACGCCGGACAGCGGCGCGCCGTCCACCAGCGAGGCGGTCCAGGCCGTGACGTCGCCGGCGTCGCTGAACGCCGTCAGGCCGATGCGCGTGGCCTGCACCCAGGCGTAGCTCCCCTGCCCCGTCGCCTCGCCGCCCACGCCCTCCACCCCCACCACCAGCTGTCCGGGTTCCCCGGCCAGCACCTCGCGCAGGTCGATCTCCGTCTCCACCATCGCCCCGGGATCCCCCCGCACCTGGATCACGCGGTCCACGGCGGCGCGGCCCGGCAGGCGCGGCGGGGCGCGGTCGTAGCTCACGCCGCGGAAGGACGGCCAGTCGGAGGGTTGCACCCGGTGGATGCGCAGGCGCAGCCGCGCGTGCGCCATGCTGTAGACGGAGACGCGCTGCGGGCCCTGCGGGTCCAGCACGATCATCGGGTCCCCGAAGCCCGGCAGCTGCGGGTAGTACGGGCCCACGTCCACCGTGCGCACCTGCGCCGCGCCCAGCGTCTGCCCGAAGACGTCGCGGATGGCGGCCGCCAGGTGCACCGCGTAGCGCGTGTTGGGCCGCGTGCCGCCGTTGACGGCGATCCCGTGCTCGAACGCGTGCACCCGTACGCCCGGCACCGCGGGCTCCAGGCGCACCCACTCCGCCCGGAAGGCGGCGGTGTCCAGCGGGTTGGTGAAGGGGATGAAGATGGTGTAGCCCGGGCGGCAGACGTCCCTGGGCCCGCTGCAGACCGCCCCCTGCGCGCGCAGGGGGCCGTAGGTGCCGAACCCCCACGACTGGTCGAAGCGGGTCGGGCGCGGCCCCTCGGCCGAGGGCGCCCCGGTGGCGACCGCCACCTGCACCCGCGTGGCGCGCGGCAGGGGCCGCACCGGGCGCACGGCGATCCAGTGGACCGGGTCTCCCCGCTGCGCCAGGGCCCGCGCCGTCGGGTCGCCCTCGATCTCCGCCGCGGTGGCCGGGCGCACGGGGACGGTCTCGCTGCCCGCGCGGACGCGCAGGTACGGCAGCACCGCCGCCCGGTCGATGCGCTGGGCGAACTGGACGACGATCACCGGCTCCAGCCCCACCGCGTCGCCGTACGGGTGGCCTCCGGTGGCGGTGAGCGCGGGCGTGGCGAAGGTCCAGGCGGCCTCCTCCGCCATCCGCCCGCCCGTCTCGGACCGCGTGCCCGCGGGGACGCTGACCGTGTACTCCGTGGCCGCCGGCATCCGCCCCTCGGGGGTGAAGACCAGGGTGCGCACGTCCAGCCAGCGCCACCGTCCCGCCGGCTGCGGCGACATGCGCAGCGACAGCGCCCGCGCCTCCACGTTCCCCACGGAGGAGAGCGGCACCATGGGCTGCGAGAAGGTGACGGTCACCTCCGCGCCCACCTCCACCTCGCCCCGCGGCGCCGCGCGCACGATGGCCAGCGGCGCGGGCTCGCGCGGCCCCGCGGGGCGCGGCGGCGGGGCGGTGTCCGGCGGGGGAAAGCCGGCCAGCAGCACCCGGCCGGTGCGCGGCGCCGGCAGCGTGCGCGCGGGGAACGCGAACGAATCCGCCGCGGTGGGCGGGGCCACCAGCGGGCGCAGCCGGTCCAGGATGCGCGCCGCGTCCGCCGCCGCGATCAGCGTGGAGGGGGCGACCGGCTGGCGCTCCCGCCCCCGTCCCGGCGCCTCGCCCACGCGAAAGCGCAGGCCGATGGTGTCCGGCACCGCCGCGGTGTCGCGCTCCACCACCGGCTGCACGTACAGCGGCGGGATGTTCGGGCTGCGCTGCGCGGCCGCACCCTCTGGCCGCAGCGCCGCGGCGGCGAGGACGATGGACAGCGGAACCAGCCGTGGAAAGACTCGCATCGAAAAGGCCTGGGAACGCGAGGCAGGAAACGGGAGGTGCACAAGATACACGCGTGTCACTCCCACACGCGAGAACGCACCGCGGCCAGGGGCTATGACACGGTGGACGGTGCGGACGGGCGTCGCGACCCGGCGAGCGCGGCAGCGGGATGGTTTTACCCCGTGCCCGCTGCGCGGGATGCCCTCTCCCCCGCCCGGCCTTACGCTCGTTCCTCGCGACGGCGGGCGACCCCTCCCCCAACTTCGGGGGAGGGGTGGTTGGGGCAGCCTCAGGAGCGCTTCGGTACGGTTCGACGCATCCGCAGGCGCCCCCATCCCCGACCCTCGTCGAGGCGCCACGAGCCCGGAGGGGGCGTGCCCCCTTGCACAAAACCATCCACACAGGCGAAAACAACTCCC
This sequence comes from Longimicrobium sp., assembly GCA_035720605.1. Taxonomy (GTDB): domain Bacteria; phylum Gemmatimonadota; class Gemmatimonadetes; order Longimicrobiales; family Longimicrobiaceae; genus Longimicrobium. The sequence goes on from DASTNU010000102.1 coordinate 5,638, forward strand.
CTCTCCCGCGCAGTTTGCGGGAGAGGGGCCGGGGGTGAGGGGCTCCGCGAAGCGGGCGCCGTTGCCGTTGCGGTTCTTCCCCTCTCCGCACGCGGCTTGTGCGGGGAGGGGCCGGGGGAGGGGCCCTCAGGTCACGATGACCGTGGCCTGCATCGTCGGGTGCGGCGTGCAGTGGAAGGGAAAGGTGCCCGCCGCGTCGAAGGTGCGCGAGAAGGTGCCGTTGGGGGTGATGGATCCCGACTCCCACACCCCGTTGTCGGAGGTGGAGGTGTGGATGTCGGGGTCGCAGTTGACCCACGTCACCCACGTGCCGCGCGTCACGGTGAGCGTCGTCTGCACCCACGCGTAGTTGCGGGCCTGGATGGTGTTGGCCGGCGTGCCCTCGCACAGGTTCTCCGCCGGCGGGTTCCCCGCCACGCGCTCGGAGAAGCAGCCGGCCAGCGACGCCGACGCCACCACCGCCGCGAAGGCGGCGCACGTAAAGCTGTAGGCGGCTCGCGTGTTCATCGTACGATCACCACTCCCTTCATGAAGGGGTGAGGGGTGCAGGAGAAGTCGTAGGTGCCGGGGGCGGTGAAGGTGTGGCTCCACCTGGCCCCGGGCTGGATGAGCCCCGAGTCGAAGCTCCGGTCGGCGGCGGTGACGGTGTGGGCGAGCGGATCGTTGTTGGTCCACTCCACCGTACCGCCCACCGCGATCTCGATGCGCGCCGGGGTGAACGCCATGTTGCGCATCCCCGCGCGGGTCACCGGTCCGGCCGGCTGGGACGGCGTGGCGTCCGCCGGGGGCGCGTCGGGAGGCGGCGGGATCGCGGCGCCGTGCACCGGCCTGGAGCCCGGGCCAAACCAGCGCGCCAGGGTGAGCGGGATGGTGAACTCGAAGCCGTAGCGCACGAAGTCCTCGCCGCGCGACAGCCCCTGCAGGGTGTACGCGTTGGTGTTGGCCGCGTGCAGCGACAGCGTGTGCGGCGTGTGCGGGATGGCCAGGTGCAGCCCCGCGCTCCACGCCACCTCCTCGTCCTCTTCGCGGTTCATCAGGGTGGCCACGTCGCCCGCCAGGGCGAAGAAGCGGTTGAGCCGGAGCGTGCCGCCCCCAGCCAGCGCGAAGCGCGTCTCCCCCGCCGCGAGCGGGTCGCTCAGCACGCGCCCCGCCGCGATGAGCCGCACCCCGCCGAAGCGCCGCGCCAGCGACACCTCGCCGTCCACCCCCTCGGCGGCCAGGTTGTATCCCACCATCCCCCCCAGGTCCACCGGGGCTCCGCCGTCCTGGCTCAGCAGCTGGTGCCGCGCCCAGAACTCCCACTCGTTGGGGTAGGCGGGCGCCAGCGCGGAGTTGGTGGCGTAGTGAAAGCCCATCATCGTCCGGAAACCCAGCCCCGCCGCCACGGTGAAGGTGGGGACGTTGCTCACCTTGCGGACGGGCGCGTCGCTGGCGCTGAAGCGGTGCAGGAAGTTGAAGTAGATCGTCCCGCGGTTGCCCACCCAGTTGCCCGACACGTTGGGCGGGCGGTCCAGCAGGGACTGCGCGCCCGCCGTGGCGGGGAGCGCGAGGGCGGCGGCAAGGACCGCGCGCGCGGCGCTGCGGATGCGGATCAAGGCTCTGTCTCCGGATGCGTGGCTGGGGCGGGCCGCGCGGGCCCGCCCCCGGGTGGGTCACTGGACCGTGATGACGCCCTTCATGTTCATCCCCATGTGGGGGAGGCAGAAGTACTCGTACCGCCCGGCCGGCACCCCGGCGAAGCTCACCGTGTAGCTGTCGCCGGCGTTGATCACGAACGCGCCGGACAGGGGCTGGATCTGCCCGGGCATCCCCGCGCTCAGCCGCGCCTCGGCCGCGTCGGGCACCTTGGCGGGATCGAACGCCACGTTGTGCGGCCCGCCGCTCACCGTGGTGAAGCGGATGCGGTCGCCGCTGCGGATGGTGAGGTTGGCCGGCTCGAAGCGGGCGCTGGTGCCCTCCATGATCATCCGCACCTCGTGCGTGGCCGGCGGTGCGTCGCTCGCCTGGGCGCGCAGCGCCAGCGCGGCGCAGGGGGCGGCGATGGCCGCGGCCAGCAGGGTGATCAGCGTCTTCTTCATCTCTCTCGAGCTCCTGTACCACGTGGTTGGGTTTGATGTCGGTCCCTCATCCTCCGCGGCTCCCCCCGCCAGGTCCGCCGCGCAGATCCCTCGATCCGGATGTGCAGTTCACTCACGCACTGACGCACTCACGCACTCACGCACTTCGTCCCTACGGCTGCACCACGACCGTCCCGTTCATCCCCGAGTGCCGGGTGCACGAGTAGTTGTACGTGCCCGCGGTGGGGAACTGCCGCTGCGCGCTGCCGCCGCCGTCGGTGTCCGGGATGTTGCCGCCCGGCGGGGGCGAGCCGCCCTGGAAGGTGACGTTGTGGCGCGTGCCGCCGGTGAACTGCCAGGTCACCGTGCCGCCGGCGCGGATGGTCACGTTCGCGGGGCTGAAGCTCTCGCCCGGCGTGGTGACCGTCGCGGTCAGAGGCACCGTCGGCGTCGGCGTCGGCGTGGTGCCGCCCGTGGTGGCGACGGTGACCGTCACCGTGGCCTCGCGGGTGGTGCCGCCCTGGGTGATGCGCGCGGTGATCACGGAGGTCCCCACCGCGACGCCCGCCACCAGGCCGCCCGCGCTCACCGTGGCCTTCGTCGCGTCCGCGCTGGACCACTGCGCCGCGGGTAGGCCGCTCATCGGCCGACCCAGCTGGTCCAGGGGCGTCGCGGTCAGCAGCAGCGTGCCGCCGACGGTGACGCTCGGCCCCACGGGGCTGATGCGGACGGAGGTGAAGACCGCCGCCTCGCCCGCGCCCTCGTTGACCACCACCGTGCCGCCGTGGTCGCCGTCGTGGCGGCTGCAGGTATACGTGTAGGTACCCGCCACGGCAAAGGTTCTCGTCGCGGACTCGTCGTCGTCGATGCGCGGGATGTTGCCTTCCGCGGGCGCGGCGCCCGTCCAGGTGACGTCGTGCTCCTCGTCCACCATCGTCCACGTCACCGTGCCGCCCGTGGTGATGGTGACGGTGGACGGCGTGAACGCATCCTCCACCCCCTGCACCGTCGCGGACGATGCGGCCGCCTGCCTGACCGTCACCGACGCGGTCGCCGTCCAGGTCCTGCCGCCCGCCGCGAAGGAGGCGGAGACGGTGGTGCTCCCCGGCGCGAGCGCCGTCACCACGCCGCCGTTGGCCACCCCCGCCTTCGTGGGGTCCGCCACGCTCCACGCCATCTGCGGCAGCACGGTGACGCGCGCGCCGGAGGCGTCCGTGATCACCGGCTCCAGCTGCGCCGTCCCGCCCGCCACCAGGCTCACCGTCCCCGGGTTCAGCGCGAACGCGGCGATGGCGGCGGCCGGCGGGTTCGGCTGGGGCGGCTGCTGCGGCGCGAGCACCGCCACGCCGTAGCTCGCTGTCTTGGTGATGCTTCCCAGCGTGACCGTCGCGGTGATGCTGGCCGCGCCTTCCTTGAGGCCGCGCACCACGCCCACCCCGTCCACCGTGGCGACGGTGGCGTCGCTGGAGCTGAACTGCGGCTGCAGGTTGGTGACCGGCTGGCCGGCGCCGTCCCTGGCCTCCACCCTGAGCACAATGGTATCGCCCACCGTTACCGCCCCTTCCGGGTGGGTGATGGTGATGGACGCGAGCGCGTCCGTTCCTCCCGGCCCGCCCGTGACCGGCGCCGCACCCCCGCCGCCGCACGCCGCCGTCGCGGCGACGACCGCCAGCGCGAGCATGAACCTCAACTGCATCCCTCCTCCTTGTGCTGCAAACTCCAGGTGCCGTCCACGTCGTGCGGGCGGTGTCGTGTCGATGTGGCCCCGCATAAGGCAACACGGGGACCGGATGCAGCCATGAGGCGGTGATCCGGCTTATGTTGTTGCGGGAAGGCCGCTTACAGCATTTTTGCGGAAGGGAAACGTTTGATACCACGGTGTCCCATAACGAGACACCCTGTTGCAGCGCGTCGCATCGGGGCGACGGTTGGCGTGTTTCGGCAGGGCTCTGGAGGACGCCGCCAGCGCCCCCTCCCCCGCTGCGCGGGAGAGGGGAGAATTCGATCGCGCTTCGGCTCGATCC
>DASTNU010000103.1:0-3139 GCA_035720605.1 Longimicrobium sp.
GCTGGAGGTGGTGGCGTACGGCGACTTTACCGGGCGCCCCGCCGCGGACGCCTTCGCGCTGGCGCGGCTGGGGGTGCGCGAGGTGGTGTGCGCCGCGAGCGACGGCGCCGCCGCGGCGCTCGCCCGCTGCCTGCCCGAGCACCTGAACCAGGGGCCGCTGGACCGGGTGGCCCAGGCGCTCGCCCACCGCGCTCCCCCCGGCCTGGACGCCTGGCTGCGCGCCGTGCTCCTGTCGGCCGGGGCGGGGGCGGACGCGGCCCAGCTCGCCCGCGCCGCCCGTTGCAGCCCGCGCACGCTGCGGCGGGTGCTCCCCGCCGCGGGGCTGCCGGGCCCGGAGCGCCTGCTGGCGTGGCGCTGCGTCCTTCACGCCGCCCGCCTGCTGGACGACGGCCGCAGCACGGAGAGCGTCGCCCGCACCCTGGAGCTCTCCAGCGGCTCGGCGCTCCGCAAGAGCCTGATGCGGCTCACCGGCCTGCGCCCGCGCGAGCTGCGCGACCGCGGGGGGCTGCGGCTGGCCTGCGCCCTGTTCCTGCGCGCCTGCGGCGTGGACGATGGGGGCGTGGCCGCCCTGGCCCGACGGGTGGCCGTTGCGGATACAGGGGCCTGGCGCCGGTCCGCATAGATATACGTCACCGGCGAGCGGCGCTGCCACCCCTTGCCGCCGCGCCCGCTCCCCGCCCGCGAACCCCACGGGCCGCCGCGAACCGCCACCCATACCGGCCACCTCGCCACCGCCATGCCGCTCTCCCAGAACCACCTCCCGCTCACCGTCACCTCCCCGTTCGCGGCGGGCTCGCTCCGCGTTGGCGCGGTGCAGGGGCGCGAGGCCGTGTCGGAGCCGTTCCTCTTCGAGGTAGAGCTGGAGAGCGACGAGAGGGCCATCGACCTCGCCGGCGCCGTGGGAAAGGAGATGGCGGTGGCGGTGTGCAGGACGGGTGCCACCCCCCGCTGGATCCACGGCGTGGTGACGCGGTTCGCCCAGGCGCCCGCCCCCGTGCGCACCGCCCGCTACCGCGCCGAGCTGCGCCCGTGGCTGTGGCTGCTCACCCTGCGCGCCGACTGCCGGATCTTCCAGGGAAAGACGGTGCCGCAGATCCTGGACGTGCTGTTCGCGGGTCACGCGGTGCGGAGCGCGCTCACGGCGACGTACGACACCCTCGAGTTCTGCGTGCAGTACCGCGAGACCGACTTCGCCTTCGCCTCGCGGCTGATGGAGGAGGCGGGAATCGCCTACTGCTTCGAGCACGGGGAAGAGGGGCACACCCTGGTGCTGGTGGACGACGCGCAGGGGTTCGGGCCCTGCCCGGGGCTTTCCACCGCGCACCTGCGCCCGGGCGCGACCGACAAGGAGATCGACGACGCGGTGACTGTGTGCACCCTGGCGTACGCGGCCACCCCGGACCGGGTGCAGCTGGACGACTACAGCTTCCTGACGCCGGCCACCGACCTGCTGGCGAGCTCGGCGGGCGAAGCGGCCGGCTACGTGGTGTTCGACTACCCCGGCGGCTACGCGGCGAAGTCCACCGGCGAGGACGTGGCCCGGCGGCGCTGGGAAGCCCGCGCGGCCGGCGCGGCGGGGCTGGCCGGCGCCTCCACCTGCCGCGGCTTCGTGGCAGGGCACCGCTTCACCCTGGCCGGCCATCCGCGCGCCGACGCCAACGCCGCCTACGTGCTGCGCGCCGTCACGCTGCGGGCGGACCAGGACGGCTACGCCAACGAGTTCGAGGCGTTCCCCGCGTCGGCCGCGTTCCGCCCGCCGCTGCGCACTCCGCGCCCCGTGATCGCGGGGACGCAGACCGCGGTGGTGGTGGGCAAGGCCGGCGAAGAGATCTGGACGGACAGCTACGGCCGCGTGAAGGTACGCTTTCACTGGGACCGCGCGGAGCGCAACGGCGAGGACCGCTCGTGCTGGGTGCGCGTGGCCCAGGCGTGGGCGGGCAAGGGGTGGGGGGCGATGGTGCTCCCCCGCATCGGCCAGGAGGTGGTGGTCAGCTTCCTGGAAGGCGACCCCGACCGGCCGCTGGTGACCGGGTGCGTCTACAACGCCGCGCAGACGGTGCCGTACGCGCTCCCGGCCGGACAGACGCGCAGCACCTTCCGCAGCAGCAGCTCGCCGGGCGGCGCCGCGTACAGCGAGATCCGCTTCGAGGACGCGAAGGACGCCGAGGAGCTGTACCTGCACGCCGGGCGCGACCTGACCGTGGACGTGGTGCGGGACCGCGCCGCGACGGTGCAGCAGGGCAGCGACACCCTGGTGGTGAAGAAGGGGAGCCGCTCGGTGGCGGTGGACGAGGGCGGCGACACGCTCACGGTGAGCAAGGGCACGCGCACGGTGAACGTGCAGGGCGCCGAGACCCATGCGAACGGCGCCACCTTCAGGCACACCACCGGTGGCGACTACGTGCTGAGCGTGACGGGCAACCTGGCCATCAGCGCCACGGGCTCCATCACGCTGAGCGCGGGGACCTCGCTGCAGGCCACCGCGGGGACCACGCTCACCGCCACGGGCGGGATCTCGGCCGAGGTGTCGAGCGACGGAGTGTCGACGGTGAAAGGCACCCTGGTCAAGGTGAACGCATGAAATCGCGCGCCCCCGTGCTCCCCGTCTGCCCCCCGGGCTCGGCCCCCGTGCCGGCGCCCGCCCCCGCCGCGCCGATCGTGGTGATGGAGACGCGCGGCCCCGGCGGGCACTTGCTGGAGCGCGCGGAGACGCGGGGGGGCCTGCTGGACGGCACCACCGTCTTCTACACCGCCGAGGGGCGCGAGAAGGGCCGCGCCGAGTTTCGCGGCGGAGTGCTGCACGGACCCATGACGCTGCGCGACGCCGAGGGCCGCGTCTGGTGGAGCGCCGGGTACCGCGCGGGCGTGCCCGACGGCCCGGTCACCACCTGGCAGGCGGGGGTGCGGGTCGAGGCCGTGGAGTACGCGGACGGCCGGCGCCAGGGGACGGCGCTCACCTGGTGGCCAGACGGCACGACCGCCTCGTCGCTCCCCTACGTGCGCGACCGGCTGGAAGGGACGGCCGAATGGTTCTCGCCCGCGGGCCGCAAAACGCGCAGCTCGGCCTACCGCGCGGGCGCGCTGGACGGCGAGACCATGGACTTCTTCCCCGCGAGCGCCGCCGAGGCCGTCCGGTCGC
>DASTNU010000104.1:0-2196 GCA_035720605.1 Longimicrobium sp.
TACTGGTCCAGCTTCCGCTGCTGCGCCTCGGTCGGCTCGAAGCTGTCCAGCAGCGCCTGCGCCTCGTCGTACGTCGGCGGCACCGGCAGGCGCCGGTCGGTGATCTCCCGCACCTGGTACTGCGACGGCGTCGTGCGCTGCTGCTGCGTCGGGTTGCTGTTCATGGTTCGAATGCTCCTGTGTGTCGGTGCGTGCGCCACCGGTCGCGTTACGCGGTGGCTGGCGGGCGAGGGCGGATTCGCCTCTCTCTCCCATCCACACATCCGGTTCTTCCTTGTTTTTGTCCGGACGTGCTTGGGCGCCGCCGGAGCCGGTGACCGGCGCGGCGGAGCCCCGGGGCTGTTCACCCCGATTGCCTGCGTTGATCGGATTCTTTGCTGGGAGGGTGGCGCCCGTGGGCGCCGGAGGGGTGTTGCCGGGGGAGACCTATCTCGGCGTCCTCAGCGCGTCGATACGGATTCCTGCGTCGTGTCCGGTCAGTCCGCCGCGCATCGCGACGAACGTGGCGATCCGTTCGTCGCTGTCAGCCGGGAGCTGAAGCGCGAGCGCGCGGAGGAAGCTCAGGCTGGCCTCGGAGGCGGCGGCCGACCCGAACCGTTCGACGCCGGCCCGGTGGTACGCGAGCAACGTCTCGTTGTGCTGCGTCTGCTGGCCGGCGCGTTCCCGTTCCTGGCGCGTGGCCCGCCCCTTCGCGCTGCGTGCGGCGCGGCGCGCCGCCGCCCACTCGGGATGTGCAGTTTCGTACGCCGTGATCGCCGCGCTGGCGGCCTTGCGTGAGGCGGGGATCTCAAGACCGAGCTCGGTCAGCAGCGCCACCTGGCCATCGCTGGGGCCGAGGCCCTGGATGCGGTTCCTCGCACTTTCGTAGTTGCGGGGCCGGACTCGGCATCCGGCGTCCCGCAGGATCCGCATCTGGTATGTGCTGGGGCGGTCGTCGCTGTTCGGCATGGGCGGGCGGAGCCGTGATTAGAGGTTGTCCGGGACCGCGTCGCAGTCCCTTTGCTTCTCCCGCCCGGTTCTTCCCGTTTCAGTCCGGCTCAGTCTCCGTCCGCGCCCGGGCGAGGCGCGCGGCCGCCCTGCGTGCCTCTACGTCGCACGTCCGGCCGCGGGCGATCTCGCACGCCTCGTTGAACGAGAGCCGCGAGCACAGGCGCAGGAACTCGCCGACGGTCATCTCGTGGGTCACCACGAACCCGGTGTCGTCACCGGGCCCGATCCCGACCCGGCCCAGGCTCAGGTCCGCCCCGAGCCGGTAGCAGTGGTTGTCTCCCAGGTCGACGGCACGGGCGCGGAGCAGCGCACCGACGACGACCTCGGCCGGGTGCCTCCGGTCCGGGTGGCGGTCGAACATCTCGACCGCGCTCCCCGGGTCCGCCGGGTTGATGGTGGGGCCGGGAGGGGTGGCACACTGCAGCCTGTGGAGTGGCATGTTTTCGCCTCGGGTCGTTGGGGGTGTAGGGAGCTACGCAATCGAAGCGCAGGCGTGTCTAGGCCTGCCTCCATCGCGGTTCTTCCTTCGTGGTGCACGGGAAGCGTTACGGACGGGCGCTGCGGGTTGGGATCACGCTGGTCCGGGCGGCAACGGCGCGGGTTTGAGGGATTCGACGAACGTGGTGATGTAGCCGGAGATCTGGACGGCGCGGTTTACTTCGCGAAGCAGGGCCGGGGTGAGCCTGTCGAGCGGGATGATGAACATCTCCAGGTCTGCCGCCAGCCTAGTTCCGGCGAGCGCGGTCGTCGCTCTGCCGAAGAAGCGCTCGACGTGTGCAGGTTCGCCGTGCTTGAGCAGCACCCCGGCCTCGCTGTCGTAGAGCAGGGCCAGCCCTGCCTGGAGCGTGGGGCTCAGCCGCCCTTTCGTGTCCTGCCATCGGACGCCTTCGGGCGTCGTGAGGTATTGCGGCTCCTGCATGGGAAGAACCTCTGGGTGGGGGCGGTTGACCTGGTAAGCGTCGTCCCCCGGTTCTTCCCTCGATCCCCCTCTCACACGCCGGCCAGCCTGTGACCCGCCACGACAGAGCGAAGGCCCCGAACGCTCAGACCCCCAGCGCGGTCCGGAGCGCATGGTAGGCGTCCAGCTGCGCGGGCCCGGCTCCGTCCGGCACGAAGATGATCCTGCCCCCGCTGCCTTCGAGCGCGATCGGCGCCGGCGACGTCGCGTCGGCGCTCCGCGCGGCCAGGGCGGCGAATGGCGGGACG
>DASTNU010000105.1:0-2341 GCA_035720605.1 Longimicrobium sp.
GCCGCCACGCCCGCCGCGGCCACCGCCACCGCCTCTGCTCTCAGCCATTCGTCCGTCTCCTTTAGAACTCGAGGCCGCCCTCGCGGGCGCCCTCGGCGAAGGCCTTGACCCGGCCGTGGTACACGTAGCCGCCGCGGTCGAACACCACGCGGGTGACGCCCTGCTCGCGAGCCTTCTCGGCCAGCGCCTTGCCCGCGGCATGGCTGGCCTCGGTCTTGTTCATCTCGCCGCGCTTCTCGCGCAGCGACGCGTCCAGCGTGCTCAGCCCGCAGAGCGTGCGGCCGGCCACGTCGTCGATCACCTGCCCCTCCACGTGGTTGATGGAGCGGTGGATGACCAGCCGCGGACGCTCCGGCGTGCCGCTCACCTTGGCGCGGACGCGGCGGTGGCGGCGCTCGCGCCGCTCCTCACGCGTCTTGACCCGTCTAGAAGTAGCCATCGTTTCCTCGAGTTGACTATGCGATGATCAGCCGTTGGGGGAGGGGGCGGCTTACTTGCCGCCCGCCTTGCCCGCCTTGCGGCGGATCACCTCGCCCTGGTACTTGACGCCCTTGCCCTTGTACGGCTCGGGCGGACGCAGGCTGCGGATCTCGGCCGCCACCTGCCCCACCACCTCCTTGTCCGTCCCGCTCACCTCCACCACGGTGGGCGAGGCGGCGCGCAGGGTGATCCCCGGCGGCGCCTTGTAGTCGATGGGGTGGCTGTAGCCCAGCTGCAGGGTGAGCCCGAAGGGCTTGGTCTCTGCGCGGTAGCCCACGCCCACGATCTCCAGCACCTTGGTGAAGCCGTTGGTCACGCCCTCCACCATGTTGGCCACCAGGGTGCGGCTCAGCCCGTGCAGCGCGCGGTGGCGCTGCTCGTCGCTGGGACGCTCCACCAGAATCTCGCCGTTCTCGCGGCGCACGATCACGTCGGCGTGCAGCGTGCGCTGCAGCTCGCCCTTTGGCCCCTTCACCCGCACCGTCTGGCCGTCCAGCTGCACGTCCACGCCGGCGGGGACGGAGATCGGCCTCTTTCCGATTCGCGACATCTTGATCTCCCTCTTACCAGACGTAGGCGATGACTTCACCGCCCACCTTGGCCGCGCGGGCCTCGCGGTCGGTCAGCACGCCGCGCGAGGTGCTCAGCATGGCCATGCCCAGGCCGTTGCGCACGCGCGGGATCTCCTCCACCCCCACGTACTTGCGCAGCCCCGGCTTGCTGATGCGGCGCAGCTCGCGGATGACCGGCTTTTCCTGGTGGTACTTCAGGTACAGGCGCAGCACGCCGAAGCGGCCGTCGTCCAGGATCTTGAAGTCGTGGATGTAGTGGTTTTCCTTGAGAAGACGCGCGATCTCCGTCTTCAGCTTGGAGACCGGCATGTCCACCCGCCGCATGCGCGCGCCCTGCGCGTTGCGGATCCGGGTGAGCATGTCGGCGATGGGGTCCGTCATCATGCTCGTTGCTCCTTCAGTATCCGGCGGATCTGCCGGACTTGGAGGAAGGTGGATGTCAAAACGAAAGTGCCAAGTGCCCAGTGCCAAGTGCCCAGCATCAAGGAAGGCGGGTAATCTAACCCATCCTCCGACACTTTTGCACTGGCACCGTCCGACTCAGGGAACGGGTCGCCGGGGACCGGAACGCCGTTGCGGGCGATTCCCTGTTCCCTGCTCCCGATTCCCCGCCGTCCTACCAGCTCGCCTTGCGCACGCCCGGGATCTCGCCGCGCAGCGCCTGCTCGCGGAAGCAGATGCGGCACAGGCCGAACTTGCGCAGGAACCCGCGCGGGCGGCCGCAGCGGTTGCACCGGTTGTAGCCCCGCACCCCGAACTTGGGCTTGCGGTTGGTCTTCTCGATCAGGGCCTTGCGTGCCATGTCGTGTACCTGATGGGTTCGTTGGTCCGCCTGGACCGTTCAAAAGTGCCCGGTGCCCAGTACCCAGTGCCCAGGAGTCGCCCCACTGGGCACTCGGCACTTGAACCTGGGCACTTCCGTCCTTACGCCGCCTCGGCCTCGGGGCCGGCCATGGCGCGCACCGGGGACTCGCCGCGGAACGGCATCCCCAGCTCGCGCAGCAGGGCGAGCGCCTCGTCGTCCTTGGTGGTGGACGTCACGATGGTGATGTCCATCCCGTGGATCTGCTCCACCTTGTCGTAGTCGATCTCCGGAAAGATCAGCTGCTCCTTCACGCCCATCGTGTAGTTGCCGCGCCCGTCGAACGAGCGGGTGTTCACGCCGCGAAAGTCGCGCACGCGCGGCAGGGCGACGTTGATCAGCCGGTCCAGGAACTCCCACATGCGGTCGCGGCGCAGCGTGACGGACGCGCCCACCGGCTGCCCCTCGCGCAGGCCGAAGTTGCTGA
>DASTNU010000106.1:0-3091 GCA_035720605.1 Longimicrobium sp.
CTCCCCGATCACCGTCGCCACGCCGTCCGGCAGCGCGGCCACGAACCCCTCCGCGGCCGCCAGCCGCAGCGCCTCCCACACCTCCGCCTCCGACGCCTCCGGCCGCGCCCACAGCAGGTTGGCGAGGACGGTGTCGTTGAAGAGGAGGGTGTCCTGCGCCACGTAGCCGATCCCCTCGCGCCACGCGCGCAGCCACGACTCGTCCAGTGGCCGCCCGTCCACCACGATGCGCCCGCCGCGCGGCGAGACCAGCCCCATCACCAGGTCCGCCACCGTCGTCTTTCCCGCGCCGGAAGGGCCCACGATGGCGGTGGTGCGGCGCGCCTCCACCTCCAGCGCCAGCCCGTCCACCGCGTCGCCGCGTCCCGCCTCGTACGCGAACGAGACGCCGTCGAAGCGGATGGACCGTGCCAGCTCCACCCGTCCCGCCGGGGCGGCGAGCGCCTCGCGCTCCGCCTCCAGCGCCACCACGCGCTCGTTGACGCGCTCCCAGGCGGGGAGGTCGTGCGCCAGGTACTGCCAGATGGTCTGCAGGTGCGCCAGCTTGGGCACCAGCCGGTAGAAGAGGAAGACCAGCAGGAGCACGGTGGCGCCGGAGACGTGCAGCACCTCCAGCGCCAGCCAGGTGACGATGGCCAGCAGCGCCACCGACCCGGTCAGAAAGCCCGCGCGCGCGTCGGCGTAGGCACGGAACGCCAGCAGGTGCACGCTCACCGAGCGCTCCGCCGCCTCGGCGAAGATGCGGGCGTTGCGCTCTTCCGCGCCGTAGCTCTTGACCACCTTGAGCGCGCCCAGGTGCTCGCTGGCGGCGTTCATCACCTCCGCCGACGCGGTGCTCAGGCTCTCCCCCGCGCGGCGGGCGGCGGCCCGCTGGCGGCGCATGATGAGAAGGAGCACGGCGCCGCACGCCAGCGCCACCGCGGTGAGCGCCGGCGACACCCGCAGCGCCAGCGCCAGGTACGCGGCGGAGACCAGCCCGTGGACGAAGAGCGACACCATGTACGACGCCGCGCTCCCCACCCGGTCGGACTCGCTGGTGAGGCCGTTCAGCAGGTCCGAGCCGCGGGCCCGCGCCAGCGGCAGCCAGCGCGCCGCGGCGATGGCGCGGTACAGGCGGGTGCGCACGTGCAGCGCCGCCTCCTGCGCGATGCGGTGGGTGATCAGCGTCTCCGCGCGCTGCAGCAGCGCCGTGGCCACCGCCGCCGCCACGAAGACCACCAGCACCGGCCCCAGCGCCGGCGCAACGCCCGCCGCGCGAAAGACGCGCTCCACCCCCTGCGACAGCGCGCCCGCGGCGCCGCCCGCGCCCAGCCCCGCCAGCGTCAGCAGCTGCGTCAGCAGCAGCACCCCGCTCGCCTCCACCGCCGTCACCAGCAGCGACAGCCCCACCGCGGCCGCGATGCGGCGCCGCATCATCCCGCTCATGGCGCGCGCGAACGCCAGCGTGGGCCATGCGGTCACCGGCGCCTCCCGGGACGGTGCCGCGCGGCCAGGCGCAGCGGGCGCAGCAGGCGGTGCAGCGGCGCCAGCGCGTCCGGCAGCGCCAGCCACGCCCAGTCCTCGGGCGTGGGGGTGAAGAGCCAGCGCGCGGCGTAGCGCACGCGGTCCGCCGCGCCGTCCCGCAGGCGAAAGTTGAAGCGCACCTTGCCCGGCGCGTCGTACTCGTCCGCGTCGGCGCGGAGCCAGAGGCCGCGCGCCTCCGCCGCCAGCTCCGCGAGCGGGGGATCGGCGGCGAGGGTTCGGTCGATGGATTCCGTCGGCGGCATCCCCAGCGCGTCGCGGAAGAGGAGGAGCGCCAGCAGCACCGTCCGCCGCGCGCCGATGCCGGTCGCCCGGTCCAGCGCGCCGTCGAGATCGAGCTCCGCGCGCCGGGCGAGCGCGGCGGCGGCGGCCAGCCACTCCAGCCGCGCCCAGCGGTGCTTGGCGCCGTGCAGGCACAGGGCCAGGAACAGGTCGTCGTCCGCCGGCGCCGCCACCTCGCCCCCGCCGATGGGGACGGGACGGGCGCGGGCGATCAGCTCCGCCGCCGGCAGCTCCGCGCAGAAGCGCGCGGACGAGATGCGGCAGTGCAGCTCCACCAGCTCGCCCGTCTCTCCGTGCACGAACGGGTAGTCGCCGTCCACCCGGCGAAAGAGCGCGTCCTGCGCGGGGGTCAGCCGCCAGGCGGCGTGGTAGCCGCCCGCCTCCAGCACCCGCGCGGCCGCGTCGACGTCCCGCGGCGCCACCAGCAGGTCCAGGTCCGAGCAGGTGCGCAGGGCCAGGTGGCCGTAGGCGCGCACCGCCAGCGCGGGACCCTTGTACGCCAGCGCGCGCACCCCCGCCGCCTCCATCGCCTCCGCCACCACCCGCAGGCGCCCGGAGAGCGCCAGCGCCTGGCGCCCGTTGCGCGCGTACGCCGTACGCAGGGCGGCGCGCACCTCGTCCGGCACCCCGGGGCGATCGCCGAGCAGCCGGTGCGCCAGGGGAAGCAGGCGGTTGCGCCCGGCGAGCGCGAGGAACTCGTCCCAGTCCACTCCATGGAGCGCGAGCTCCTCCGCGGCCTCCCCGTCCGGACGCAGCGCGGCACGCGCCACGCCCAGCAGCAGGGCGTGCGCGGCGGGGGTCGCGGGGGGTGGATGGGGCCGGGTCACGGGGACGGCGCGGGTCACGGAAGCGGCGTCTCGCACGGCGGGCGGAGCGGGATCGCCGGCCGGGCGCTCGGTTGGGGCTGAAACGTGCGTCCGACGGAGGCTAGCTGCATGCGGGGCTTGCGGTTTACGGGGTTTTGCGGCACAGTTGTGGGACGGCGGACGCCGCCGGGGCAATCCATCCCCGCCGCCACACCCAGAGGGAGATCATGGAACCGACCCATCCCGCGCGCCGTCCGTACGAAGCCCCCCGCCTGGCCGTCTACGGCCGGCTGGAGCAGCTCACGCTGACGAACGACAATCCCAAGAACAAGAACGATTCCATCCAGGGGAACAACAACCTGAAGACCTGAGCCGCGGCTCCCCGCGCGCCCGTCCTTCTCCCCGCGAGCCAGCATCCCCCACCGGGCAAAGCGGAACAACACGTGGAGCATCCCGTTCTTCCTCGCCGTCCGTACGAGGCT
>DASTNU010000107.1:0-10668 GCA_035720605.1 Longimicrobium sp.
GAGCGATACCGGCGTGGGGATCCCGCCCGAAGACACGGAGCGGATCTTCGAGCCGTTCGTGCAGCTGGGGCGCGGCCTCACCAGCCAGCACGAGGGCACCGGCCTGGGACTGGCCATCAGCCGCGACCTGGCCCGCGCCATGGGCGGCGACCTGACGGTGCGCAGCGAGCCCGGGCAGGGCTCCACCTTCACCCTCACCCTCCCCGCCGACACCGCGGGCGCTCCGTACGCTCCGGATTCCAGAGGTTGATTTCCGAGAGGGATCGCGAAGGAAGTGTTGTCTTCCTGGAGGGAGCGCACACGTGCAGAGGCAATGCAAACGCTTGCGCGCGACCGAAGGATCTTCTCTCGGTAAGCTCGGCGCTGGCCCCGTGGCACAAAGCCGGCCCCTCGGTTCTCCCGGCAAGATCCTTCGGTCGGCGCCAAAGTGCCGTACAGGCTGAAGGTTACACGCGGCGCCTCCCCCAGGAAAACAATCGCCGTCCTGGCAACATCCTCCCACGAAAAACAGCTCTTCCGGGTGCGGTACAGAGTGCAACGAAAAGGGGCCGCGGGGGATGATCCCCCGCGGCTCCTTCGTTTCGTTGCCGTTCGGCGTCAGTGCGAGACCGCCGTGGGCACGTTGCTGTCGCTGGTGCTGTTGTTCCCCATCTGGTAGTAGTCGCCGCGGCCCCAGCACCACGACTGCCCCACGCCGTCCAGGCCGCAGTTGTGGTACCCGCCCGCCGCCACCAGCCCGAAGGTGACCCCCGACGGCATCGACACGGCCGCCGGCGTCTTGCGCTGCGTGAAGGTGCCGTCGCCCACCTGGCCGCGGTTGTTGATCCCCCAGCAGTAGCCGTTGCCGCCGCTGGTGCGCGCGCAGGTGTGGAAGTCGCCCGTGGCGATGGACGCGAAGGTCACGCCGCCGGGCTGCGACACCGCCACCGGGGTGTAGCGCGTGGTGGTGGTGTTGTCGCCGATCTGGCCGCTGCCGTTCTTGCCCCAGCAGTACGCCTGCCCGGCGGAGGACAGCGCGCAGGCGTGCTTGTACTCCGTGACCACCGAGGTGAACGTCACGCCCGACGGGTGCGTCACCTGCGCGGGGACGGAGTCGCCGAAGGTGAAGCCTCCGCCCAGCGCGCCCTCGGCGCCATACCCCCAGCACCAGGCCTGGCCGGTGGTGTCCAGCGCGCAGGTGTGCGTGTAGGCCGCCGAGATGCTGGTGAAGGTCACGCCCGAGGGATGCTGCACCGCCACCGGCGTCTTCTGGTATGCCGTGGCGTTGTTGCCTAGCTGCCCGTAGGCGTTGCTCCCCCAGCAGTACGCCTGGCCGGAGCTGTCCAGCCCGCAGGTGTGCCCGTTCCCCGCGCTGATGGAGGCGAAGGCCACGCCGCCCAGCGGCTTCACCGCCACCGGCGCCAGCCCCAGGTTGGTGGTGCTGTCGCCCAGGCGGCCGTCGGCGTTGTAGCCCCAGCACCACGCCTGCCCGGCGGAGGTGATGGCGCAGTTGTGGCTGTTCCCCGCGGTCAGCGCCGTGAAGGTGACCCCCGACTGCTGCAGCACCTGCACGGGCACCGTGCGGGTGGTGGCGGTGCTGTCGCCCAGCTGGCCCACGGAGTTGCGGCCCCAGCACCACGCCTGCCCGCCGGAGGCCAGGGCGCAGGTGTGCGTCTCGCCCGCGTCCAGCGTGGAGAAGGCGGTGGTGGGGGTGACGGTCAGCAGCACGCCCGGCGGCGGCGCGGCGGGGGCGGTGGGATCGCTGTCGGCGCACGCCGACAGCAGGGCCGCGCCCAGCAGCAGCGCTGCGGCGCGTACATCGGTGCGGCGGATCATGGAGCGAGCTCCTGACGGAGGGGGGAAGGGTCCTGCGGTGATCCCTCCGAATCTGCGTGCACGGGTGCCCGGGGTCAACAGAAATCTTGTCTCTTTTTGCTACACGATGTCCATCTTTCCGCTCCGGAATATCTGCTACACCCGGGGTCACAGATCGCCGTAATCTTCTGACACACACTGGTGTTTACTCCTGAACACCCTCCCCTTCGCCCCACCCCGGCCGGAGCATGAAAAACACCCCTTTAGTTGGCAGAAAAGAGGCGATTCACGCGTTTGGGACAGCGGCATGGGCGTATGCGCACCGGCGGTGTCACGATCATCCATCTTCACCGTCCGCTAATAAACAGAAGCCGTATCCTGGCGATTGACAAGCACTTAGCGTGCGGTTAGATTGGTTGCATCCCGACATCGCAGGGGCTCGCGGTTTTCGAGCCGGACGAAGCAGGGGACCGATTCCGCCGACACCGCGGAGAAGGCCCCCGCCGGGGCGTTTCGCGTCCCGGTTTTCCCCACCTGCCGTGTCCGCGTGGGCCCGAGCCCGCGCCCCAATGACATCGACCGAAACGCGCTCCCGCGCCGTGACAAGTGCGGGAGCGCGCTCGTGACTGGAAATAACCGGGCGCCGCCCGATCGCCAGGACGCACCCGATGAAGACCCTTCGACACCCGATGCTGCATCACCTGCGTAAGAATCCCGGCCTGCTCACCGTCGCCGCCGCCGGCCTGATCGGCGTGGCGGTGGCGCAGGCGGACGACCGCGAGCGCTCCGTGGCCGCGGCCCCCACCGCCCTGAGCCCCGTGGTGGTCGCGAAGCCCGCGGCCCCGCCCAGCCCGGTGCTGAAGACCGCGCGCGCAGTGCTGGACGGCGTGGGCGTGGAGAGCGGGGCGCAGGCCACGCAGGTGGACCGGGCGCTGGCGGCGCTGCGCGGCAGCGTGCGGCGCCAGAGCGATCCCGGCGCGCTGCGGATGGCGTTCCAGGCGTACTACAACTACAAGACGGCCAACCCGGAGAAGGTGCGCAAGCCGTACCTGTACTTCGTGGACTACGGGCTGAGCAACACCACCCCGCGCGGCTACGTGTTCGACATGGAGCAGCTCAAGGTGGTGGACGGGCCCTTCACCGTGGCGCACGGCCGCGGCTCGGCCTCGCCCAGCGAGAGCCGCCCCACGCGGTTCAGCAACCGCCAGGGGAGCAACGCCACCTCGCTGGGGCTGTACCTGGCGCAGGAGACGTACGGGTTCAGCGGCAAGACGGGCGGCCGGCGCTACACCTCGGTGGGGCTGCGGCTGCAGGGCCTTTCCGGCCGCTACAACAGCGCCGCCCGGTCGCGCGGCGTGGTGGCGCACGGCGCGCCCTACGTGACGGCGTCGCGGGCCGGCCGCAGCGAGGGGTGCCCCGCCATCGAGCAGAGCCGCGCGCGCACGCTGCTGCCCAAGATCTCGCGCGGCGGCCTGGTGTTCCTGTTCTCGCCCCTGGACCGCACCTGGATGCGGCAGGATCCCTGGGCGAACGCGAACAACGGCTGAGGGAATAGGGAATAGGGAATAGGGAATGGGGAATGGGGAATAGCCTGCAAGGGTTCCCGATACGGCGGGCCGGATCGAGCGAATCGATCCGGCCCGCTTCGTTCTGCCCGCCGTTGGGGCGCGGGCCACGGTTTCCGACTCCGGCGCACAAGACCGTTGTCCCGCATCCCCTGCGGACCTACCCTGCAACGCCGTCCCTTTCGCCGTCCTTCATGACCTCCCGTATCCGGAGCCTCCCGGCATGAGCCCCACGATCCCGCATCAACCCTCCCCTGCCGATGCCGGCGAGGAGCCCGTCCTCACCGGCGACGTGGTGTGGCCGGACGACCCGCGCTACGACGAGGCGCGGAGCGAATACAACGAGATCTTCGACGTCCACCCCAGGGTGATCGTCTTCTGCAAGTCCGCGGAGGACGTGCGCAACGCGGTGAAGTGGGCCGGCTTTCACGCCGTCCCCATCCGCGCCCGCTGCGGCCGGCACAGCTACGAGGGCTGGTCCACCGTGCAGGACGGCATCGTGGTGGACGTGAGCTGGATGGACCTGGTGCAGGTGGATGCCGACGCGGGCACCGCGCGGGTGGAGGCGGGGATCGACCTGTGGCCGCTGTACGTGAAGCTGTGGGAGCACGGGGTCACCATCCCCGGCGGCTCCTGCCCCACGGTGGGGATCTCGGGGCTGGTGCTGGGCGGCGGGTTCGGCCTGCTGGGGCGGTGGCTGGGGCTCACCTGCGACTCCCTGCTCGCCGTGGAGATGGTGACCGCCCAGGGCGAGAGCGTCTACGCCGACGAGCAGGTGAACGAGGACCTGTACTGGGCGTGCCTGGGCGGGGGCGGCGGCAACTTCGGCATCGCGACGGCGTTCACCTTTGGCGTGACGCCCATCGGCGACGTCTCCATCTACAACATCTCGTGGAGCTGGAGCGACCTCCCCGCGGTGCTGCAGGCGTGGCAGGCGTGGGCCCCCGGCGCGGACGACCGCCTCACCTCCATCCTCAAGCTCACCGCCGCGTCGTCCGGCAGCATCTCGTCCATCGGCGAGTTCGTGGGCGGCAAGGACGAGCTGGCGGCGCTCCTGCAGCCCCTGCTGGCCTCCGCGCCGGCGACGAGCGTGGAGATCAGGACGGAGCCGTACATCGAGGCGGTGGAGTACTTCGCCGGGCTCAAACCGGGGCAGATCCACTGGTCCGCGCACTGGCACGGGGACCACACGCGGTTCAAGAACACCTCCGCCTACGCGTACGACCTCTTCGGCCCGGACGCCGTGGAGCGCATCATGGACGCGCTGCGGGCGGCGCCCAACGCCAGCGGGCTGGTGCAGCTGGATGCGTACGGCGGCGCCGTGGCCCGCGTCCCGCCGGCGGCGACGGCCTTCTACCACCGCGCGGGCGTGCAGTGGAACATGCAATTTCAAGCTTATTGGACCGATCCGGCCGACCAGGACGCCAACGTGGCCTGGGTGGAGGCGTTCCGCGAGTCGCTGCTCCCCTTTACCCGCGGCGCGTACGTCAACTACATCGACCGCGACGTCGCCGACTGGCAGGAGCAGTACTACGGCGGAAACTTCGCGCGGCTCACGCAGGTAAAGGCCGCGTGGGACCCGGGGAACGTGTTCAACTATCCGCAGAGCATCCCGGTTGGGCCCGCCCCCGGCCTCGCCTAGGCTCGTCCACCCCCTCCCGCAAACTGCGCGGGAGGGGGTGTAGACGGCAGGACCAGGCCGAAGCGGGATCGAATTCTCCCCCTTTCCTCGCGCGGTTTACGAGGGGAGGGGGAGGGGCCCCCTCACACCACGTCCAGCGGCCGGTGCGGCGCGGGGGGAAGCTCCACGCGGATGGGATCGCCCGGACGCACGTCGCCGCCGCGCAGGACGATGGACATGATCCCCGCCTTGCGCACCAGCCCGCCGCGCTCGTCGCGGTCCAGCATGGCGGCCATCAGCCCCGGCTGAAAGCGGTCCAGCTGCACGCACGGGTTGCGCAGCCCCGTCACCTCCACCACCGCCTCGCCGCCCAGGTGCAGCCGCGCTCCCGCCGGCAGCCCCAGCAGGTCGATCCCGCGCGTGGTGACGTTCTCGCCCATCTCTCCCGGCCCCACGTCGAAGCCGGCCGCGCGCAGCTCGTCGTGCAGCTCCGCGTGGATCAGGTGCACCTGCCGCAGGTTGGGCGAGGTGGGATCGCGCCGCACGCGCGAGCGGTGCCTGACCGTCTCGCCCAGGTGCGCGTCGCCCTCCACCCCCAGCCCGGCGACCAGGCGGATCCACAGCTCGTTCGGCTTGCTGAACGAGTGGCTGCCGCTGCGGCTCACCGCCGCCACCACCGGCTCCATCCGCTCATCCATCCGCTGAAGGGGGCGCAGCCGCGGCCGGCGGCGGGATGCGGATGACGAAGCCGGCGCCCCGCAGCTCCTCGTCCGAGAGGGTGATCATCCGGCTCTGGGGCACCGTCCCGCTGCGCTGCCCCGCGGGGACGTCGTAGAGAAAGAGGCGCACGCCGGTGCCGCGCGCGTATCCCTCCACCTCCACCCTCCGCCGCTCGCCCGGCTGCAGCAGCCGGTCCGGATGCTCCTCCACCTGCATCGTGGGGGCGGGGTCCACCAGGTGCGACTGCTCCAGCTCGAAGGCCGTGAACAGCACGGCGGTCTCGCCCTGGTTCTCCACCCACAGCTCCGTGCCGCCGTCCTCCGGCGGGGGGCTGAAGCAGGCGTAGCTCACGCAGACGACGGTCAGAAGCAGCAGCCCGTGCATCGCTCGGTCCCTCCGTCGGAAAGGAATTCACCGGCTCGCCGGCCCCGACAACGCCGGGATCGGCCCCATCGTGACGGCCAACGGGCGCCCGGCCGAAGCCGCGCGCCCGTCATCATACCTTCGCGGGAACCGGAAGCGAAGCCGCGGCCCAACCCCCGGCTCCCCTATTCCCTATTCCCTATTCCCTGTTCCCTGCCCCTCAGACCTCCATCACCTCGGCTTCCTTGTGCTTCATCAGCTCATCGATCTTGTGAATGTACTCGTCGGTGAGCTTCTGCACGTCGGCCTGCTCGCGGCGCACGTCGTCCTCGGAGAGGCCTTCGTCCTTCTGGCGGTGCTTGATCTCGTCGTTGGCGTCGCGGCGCACGTTGCGCACCGCCACCCGCGCCTCTTCGGTGAGCTTGTGCAGCAGCCGCACGTACTCCTTGCGGCGCTCCTCGGTGAGCGCGGGAATGGGGATGCGGATGACGCTGCCGTCGTTGGACGGGTTCAGCCCCAGGTCGCTTTCCCGCAGCGCCTTCTCGATGGCCTTGATGAGCGTCTTGTCCCACGGCTGCACCATCAGCATCCGCGGCTCGGGCGCGCTCACCGTGCCCACCTGGTTCAGGGGAAGGTGGCTGCCGTACGCGTCCACCTTCACGGTGTCCAGCAGCCCCGGGCTGGCCTTGCCGGTGCGCACACCGGCGTACTCGCGGCGCAGCGCCTCGATGGCGCCATCCATCCGCTGACGGGCTTTCTGCAGGCTGGGCATGGAGGTCGTTGGATTCGGAGACGTGGGATGGTTCGGGACTATCGCTTTCCGCGGTTGCTCACCAGCGTGCCGATGCGGTCGCCGCGCACCGCGCGTCCCACCGCGCCGGGCTCGTCCAGGTTCAGCACCATGATGGGCAGGTCGTTCTCCTTGCACAGCGACAGCGCCGCCGCGTCCATCACCCCCAGCTCGCGCGAGAGCGCCTCCAGGTAGGTGATCTCGGGGATGAACTGCGCGTCGGGGTCCTTCTTGGGGTCCGCCGTGTAGACGCCGTCCACCTTGGTGGCCTTGATGATGACGTCGGCCTCCATCTCGATGCCGCGCAGCACCGCCGCCGTGTCGGTGGAAAAGTACGGGTTCCCCGTGCCCCCCGCAAAGATCACCACCCGCCCCTTTTCCAGGTGGCGGATGGCGCGCCGGCGGATGTACGGCTCCGCCAGCTGCTCCATGCGGATGGCGGTGAGCACCCGTGTCTCCAGCCCGCCGCGCTCCAGCGCGTTCTGCAGCGCCAGGGCGTTGATCACCGTGGCCAGCATGCCCATGTAGTCGGCGCTCACCCGGTCCATCCCCTGCGCGCTGGCGGTGGTGCCGCGGACGATGTTGCCGCCCCCGATCACCAGCCCCAGCGCCACCCCCATCTCGTGGACGCGGCGAATCTCCTCCATCAGCCGCTGCACCACGGGCGGGCTGATGCCGAAGCCCTGCTCCCCCGCCAGCGCCTCGCCGCTGATCTTGAGCAGCACGCGCTGGTACTTGAGCCCCGCCGCCCCTTCCGCCGCGGGGGGCGAAAGGGGCGCGTGGGGCGCCTGGGCCAGGGGCGCGGACTCCACCTTACTCGCCCAGCGCAAAGCGCGTGAACCGGCGCACCTCGATCTTCTCGCCGGTCTTGGCCGACACCTCGGTGATCAGCTGGCCCACCGTCTGGTCTGGGTTCTTGACGAACGGCTGCTCCAGCAGCGCCTGCTCGGCGAAGAACTTCTCCAGCTTCCCGTCCACGATCTTGTCCCAGATCTTCTCCGGCTTGCCGGACTCCTTCATCTGCTCGCGGTACACGGCGCGCTCGCGGTCCACCAGCTCCGCGGGAAACTCCTCGCGGCGGATGGCGACCGGGCTGGCGGCGGCCACGTGCATGGCGATGTCGCGGACCAGCGCCTGGAAGGCGTCGGTGCGGGCCACGAAGTCGGTCTCGCAGTTCACCTCCACCAGCACGCCGATCTTGCCGCCCATGTGGATGTAGCTGCCCACCGCGCCCTCGCGCGTCTCGCGCTCCGCGCGCTTGGCCGCCTTGGCCGCGCCCCGCGCGCGCAGGATGTCGATGGCCGCCTCGGTGTCGCCGCCCGCCTCGGTGAGCGCGGCCTTGCACTCCATCATCCCCGCCCCGGTGCGGTCGCGAAGCTCCTTCACGGCCTGTGCGCTGATTGCGATCGTCATTGGCTTTCCGTCTTCCGGATCTATGGTCTCAAAGGTCGCGCGAGCGTCAGGTGCGCGGGCCGCGGCGCGGGATTCTGTCGCCCCGCCGCCCCGCGCGCAACCCCGCCGGCGCGCGTGGACGCCCGCCGCTGCGACGACGGGCATGAAAAAGGGGCCGCCGGCACAGCGCGCCGGGGGCCCCTGCAAACCCTTCGCCGCGGCGCGCGCGGCGGGAGCCTACTCCTCGGCCCCGCCCTCGCCCTCGCCGCCGCCCAGCACCCCGGCGATGGCGTCGGTGCGCGGACGGCGCTTGCGGCGCGGGCGGCGGCGCTGGCCCCCGCGGTCGTCGCCGCGGTCGGCGGGCTGGCGCTCGCCGGTCTCGCTGCTGTAGGTGGTCACCTCGGCCTCGTCGGAGCGGCGGCGGTCCTCGGCCGGCATGGCGGCGCGGGCCTCCACGATGGCGTCGGCGATGGCGTTGCCGATGACCTCCACCGAGCGGATGGCGTCGTCGTTGCCCGCGATGGGCACCGTGAGCACGTCGGGGTCGGCGTTGGTGTCGGCGATGGCGATCACCGGGATCCCCAGCTTGTTGGCCTCGCTGATGGCGATGCGCTCGCGCTTGCTGTCGATCACGAACAGGGCGCCGGGAAGGCGGGCCATGTCCTTCACGCCCACCAGGTACTTCTCCAACCGCTCGCGCTCGCGGCTCAGCATCAGGCGCTCCTTCTTGGTGTAGTACTCGAAGGCGCCCTCGTCCTGCCCCCGCTCCAGCTCGCGCAGGCGGCGGATCTGCTTCTTCATGGTGGCGAAGTTGGTGAGCATGCCGCCCAGCCAGCGCTCCGTCACGTAGTAGCTGCCGCTGCGCTCCGCCGCGCTCTCGACCACCGGCTTGAGCTGCTTCTTGGTGCAGACGAACAGGATGCGGTCCCCGCGGCTGATGACGGCCCGGGTCAGCTCCTGCGCCAGCTCGATCTGCCGCAGCGTCTTCTTGAGGTCGATGATGTAGATGCCGTTGCGCTCCGCGAAGATGAACTTGCGCATCTTCGGGTTCCAGCGGCTGGTCTGGTGTCCGAAGTGGACACCGGCTTCCAGGAGCTCCTGGATCTGCGGGAGGGCCATCGCGTTATCCTGCGGTATGCGGTTTTCCCTGCGGCTTCCTCGTGAAGCCCGGGCTTCCACCGCCGTCTCTCGCCCCTCCGACCCTCCCTGTGACGGGACGGCACCCGGAGGCGGGCGTCGGGCGGTGTGCTTGGTGTGGCGGGATTTCGGCAAACGCGCGTGCCGGGACGGGACTGGCCCGTCCCGGCACCGCGGCGCCGGCGCTCCCGCTTAGCGCTTGCTGAACTGGAACCGCTTGCGCGCGCCCGGACGTCCGGGCTTCTTGCGCTCCACCTCGCGCGGGTCGCGGGTCAGCAGACCCTCGGCGCGCAGGCGGCCGCGGAACTCCTCGTTCACCTTGAGCAGCGCGCGGGCCACGGCAAGGCGAATGGCGTCGGCCTGGCCGCGCACGCCGCCGCCGTTCACCGTCACCTTCACGTCGTACTGCCCCTCGGTCTCCGTCGCGACGAGCGGACGGTTGGCCGACTGGCGCAGGACGTGGCGGGGCAGGTGCTGCTCCAGCGTGCGGCCGTTCACGACCCAGTTGCCGGTGCCGGGACGAAGGTAGACGCGCGCCACCGACGTCTTGCGGCGGCCGATCGCGTGGTACTGTTCGGTAGTCGCCATGATGCTCAGAAGGTCAGGGGCTCGGGGTTCTGGGCCTGGTGCGGATGCTCCGCTCCGGCGTACACCTTCAGCTTCTTGCGCATCTGGCGGCCGAGGGCGTTCTTGGGCAGCATGCCCTTCACCGCAAGCTCCACCACCCGCTCGGGGTGCTTGGCCAGCATCTCGCGGAAGGGGATGAACTTCTCCCCGCCCATGTAGCCGGTGTGCTTGAAGTAGGTCTTCTGGTCGGCCTTGTTGCCGCTCAGACGGACCTTGTCCGCGTTGATGACCACGACGTAGTCGCCGGTGTCCAGGTGCGGGGTGTAGGTCGGCTTGTGCTTGCCGCGCAGGATGCGCGCGATCTCCGTCGCCACGCGCCCGAGGATCTTGCCCCCGGCGTCGACGACGAACCACTTGTGCTCGATCTCACCCGCTTTGACGGAATACGTCTTCATCGTACTCTCTCGCGCCCGAAGCGCGGGCCTGTGCCGGCCAGGTGCCGGCGGGTTCTGGTGTTCCGAACGAAAATTTCCGCCTCCGGCACATACCCGAGGCGGAGCGGCGTGGTCGGGACAGACAGGTACGATACACAAATCCCGCCCCCGTGTCAACCGGCTGGGGCGAGGAAATTCGAGGCGCTGACGGGGTTCCGGAGCGGCTGCAACGACCGATGGATGGGGATGCCTCGACAGGCATCGCACCGCGCCCGCGGGGGGCCC
>DASTNU010000108.1:0-11888 GCA_035720605.1 Longimicrobium sp.
CACCCGGACCTGGTGAACCGGCTGGCGGACGAGGCCGGCAAGGCCGCCCAGCACGTGCTGAACATGTGCGTGCGGGCGCTGGACTACTGCCCGCCGGTGGACCTGACCTTCGGCGAGTACCTGCGCGCGCTCGTCACCGCCGACGTGGACCTGGTGCCGGAGGACGGCCGCGATTACCGCGTGGCCTTCGTCGAGGCGTTCCGCCGCCGCGGGCTCTACCCCCGCGACCTGCGCACGCTCTCGGTGGAGAACCTGCGCTGGCGGGGGCCGGAAGAGGACGACCGCCGGCCGTCGGACGCCCTCACCGGGATCATGCAGGAGATGCGCAGCGGCGCGCACAAGCAGCTGTACGCGAAGACCCGCAAGGACATCTTCGACGAGGAGCGCCGTACCCGCTTCCTGCTGCACAGGCGACTGACGAAGCACTTCGCCAGCGGGGACGAGGGCAGGCGCGACGCCGAGTTCCTGGGGCTCAGCCCGGACGAGAGCGAGAGCTTCGAGGTGCACTCCGCCCACTTCGCCACCCGCCTGCGTCCCGACGGCACGCCGCAGCTGCGCCTCTTCTTCCAGCTCACCCAGGAGGTGCCGGTGCCCGGCCCGGAAGGGTCGGAGGCGAAGATGGTGTTCCAGGGCGGCTCCACCGTGGTGGTGGACCTCAAGGAGCCCCGCGTCACCTACTGCATCCGCAAGCCGGTGTCGAGCCTCACCCGGCGGGAGCGGCAGCGCCGGCACCTGGCGGCGCAGGCGGAGCACGGGCTGCGCGCCACCTACTTCGGCCCGCCCGAGGCCTTCATCACCGGGGGCGACGACGAGGACCGTCGCCGCCGCACCCTGCGCGAGCCGTTCGCGCTCCTTCACCGCGCCACCGGGTGAACCCGCCGATGAGCAACCCCGATCCGTTCCGCGCCCGCATCCGCATGTTCCGCCAGGGGCTGGGCGACTGCTTCCTGGTGACCTTCTCCACGCCGGAAGGCCCCGTGCACGCGGTGATCGACTGCGGCACCCTGGGCGCGCAGCTGACCGACGTGGAGATGGAGGAAGTGGTGGCTCACATCGCCGGGGAGACGGGCGGCCACCTGCACCTGCTGATCGCCACGCACGAGCACAAGGACCACGTCTCGGGCTTCGGCACGGAGCGCGAGGCGTGGGACCGGTTCCGGGTGGACCGGGTGTGGGCGGCCTGGACGGAGAACCCCAGGGACGCCGACGCGCAGGCCATCCACAAGCACAAGGGCGACCTGATGGAGGCGGTGGGACTGGCCGCCCGCGCGCTGGGGGAGGTGCAGGGCGACGCCGACGAGGTGGCCGCCGTGCGCGAGCTGCGTGACGGGATGACGCAGCTGCTGGGCTTCTTCGACGAGATGCCCGCCGCGGGCGAGCCGTTCAGCGCCCTGGCGCTGGCCAGGACGGTGAACGAGGCGATGGGCTACGTCACCGGGCGGGCGGGCAAGGACGGCGTGGACTTCCTGGAGCCGGGGCAGGTGCTGGAGCCGAACTGGCTTTCCGGCTTTCGCGTGTACGTGCTGGGGCCGCCGCGCAGCAAGGCCGCCCTGCAGAACATGGGCGGGCACGAGTCTCCGGAGCTGTACCACGCGGCCGGGCAGCTGGGCGGCGAGCTGGCGGCGGCCATCAACTTCGGCGCCTCGGGAAAGTCGTTCTCCGACTACCGCAACGCGATGGACGGAGAAACGCGCGCGTCGTTCGAGAAGCGCATGCCCTTCGACCCGCGCTTTCGGGTGGAGACGGTGGACGAGGTGCAGTGCGGCGAGCGGTTCCCGGCCTACTACGAAAAGGAGAGCGCCTGGCGCCGCATCGACGCCGACTGGCTGACGGGCGCGGGAGAGCTGGCGCTGCAGCTGGACAGCTACACCAACAACACCAGCCTGGTGCTGGCGGTGGAGCTCATCGACGACGGGCGGGTGCTGCTCTTTGCGGCCGACGCGCAGCTGGGCAACTGGCTCTCCTGGCACGACCACACCTTCAAGGTCACGGAGAAGGGGGAGGTGCGCGAGGTGACGGCGGCGGACCTGCTGCGCCGCGCGGTGTTCTACAAGGTGGGCCACCACGCCAGCCACAACGCCACCGCCCGCGAGCAGGGGCTGGAGCTGATGGAGAGTGACGACCTGGTGGCGATGATCGCGCTGGACCACGACGTGGCGATCCGGAAGCGGCCGCACCCCTGGCACATGCCCGCGGACGCGCTGTACCGCCGCCTGATCGAGCGGACGCAGGGCCGGGTGCTGCGCTCCGACATCGGCTGGGCGACGGACGACGACGTGCGGAAGGTCTTTACCGGCGACCGCCTGCAGGAGGCCATGGACGCCCGCGCCCGTGCCCGGGCGGACGTCGAGATCCCGCGGCTGTACGTGGACCTGTATATCCGCTAGCCCCGGTCCGGAAAACCCAGGTTCTTTGTCGATCTGGCTGCCGGCATCCCCCCATCTGTCATTCAGGGGGAGGAACGCGCGTCGAAAGTTCAGATTGCGCAAGGAGTTATGGGTGCTTCCCGGTGGATCGGCGCCCGGTGCGGGATCGGGGTCGTGTGGCCTCGTGTGGCCTCGTGTAGGGCCCCGGCCGGCCCCGCGCCCGGCGGTTGAAACCGCTGCTGGAAGATCACGAAGTCCGCCTGCGCGGACTGTAGCCGCCGCCTCTCTCCGATCCCCATCTCCCGCGCGAGCTGTCATTCCGAGGGAGGCGCCGCGTCGATCCCCGGCGCTTTGCACGGCATCCTGGCGCCGACCGAGGAATCTACCGTCCGTACCGCCAGGCTTGTCGCCGAGGCACGATGCGTCGGTGTCCGCGGTTCCCCGGCTGAAGACGGGCCACGAAGTAGACGCAGCTGGATTCCTCGGTCGGCGCCCATACCCCGTTGCGCTGGGACGGTGTCGCGAGGCGCCTCTCTCGGAATGACAGTTTCGTGGGTGTGGGCGACGTCCATCGCGCGCTGCAACAAAATCCGCGGTGAACCAAAACAACAGCCCAACCTTTTTCCAGGATCTGACGAGATGGGATGAGGTCCGTCGCTCGCATCCGTGATGCGCCGTCACGGCTCCGGAGCGCCGCGCGTTAGTAGAGGTTCACGCGGCGCGGTACGTTCCGGAACCGGGAGGCGAGACGATGAGGGGACGCGGTGAGAGCGGGCGCACGCACCCCTGGCGTGCCGCCGGCGTGCTGCTGGGGCTGGGTTGGCTGGCGGCGTGCGACGGTGGCGGGCCGGCGGCCACGGGGCCGCTCACGCTGGGCGAGGTCACCGAAGAGTTCACCACCGGCGACACGGTGGTGGTGCAGGGAAGCGGGCTGCGGGGTGCTGCCGTCACCCTCGGCGGCGCGGCGGTGCCGCTCCTGGACGCCACCGACTCCCGCATCCGCTTCCTGGCGCCGGCGGGGCTGCCCACCTGCGCCGACCCGCTCCCCACCGTCACCCTCACGGTGAGCGGCCGCGGCGGCGAGGCGTCGCGCACGCTGCCGGTGCGGGGAAGCGCGCGGGAGCTGCTCCTTGCGCCGGGGCAGCACGCCGCGCGCCCGGCGGACCTCCCGCCGGGGTGCCCCGTTCGCCTGGCGGAGGGGAGCTACGCCGTCGCCGTCTTCACGGTGGTGCCCCCGAACCCCACCGATCCGCAGGACGGCCTGAACGCGATGCGGGAGCCGTACACCCTGCGGGTCACGGCGCCGGGGACCCGCGCGGCGGCGGCCACCCGGCTGCCGGCCCGCCTCCCGTGGCCGGCGCCGGCTCCCGCCGGGGCGCACGGCGGATGGGCGCTGGCGTCGCCCGGCGGCCCGGGGCGGCAGTCGCAGGCGTGCACCCGGACGCCGGCGGAGGTGGGGAGCGTGGTGCGGGCGCGCAGCCATCCCTACACCGCCGTCGCCCTCACCGAGCAGCTCACCGACTACCGCGTCGTCTCCACCTCCGCGCACTTCGCGGTGCTGATGCGCGACGTGGAGCTGGCCGCGCTTTCCGCCGCCGGGCAGGACAGCGCGCGCGGCGCCGCGGCGGTGCTGGAGGCGGAAGTGCACTCCTTCCTGCACCGCTTCCTGGGCCCGCTCCCCGACACCGACCGCGACGGGCGGCTGAACGTGGTCCTCACCGCGCTGCAGCCCGGCGCCGTGGGGGTCGCGGGGAACCCCGACACGTACGCGGACGGCTGCCGCGGCGACTTCGTCTGGATCGTCCCCGCCATGCTGGGCACCATGGCCCCGCCGTTTCGCGGGCTGCAGTCGCTGGTGATCCACGAGGGGACCCACTGGGTGGACTTCGAGGCGGGAGGCTTCGAGGGCAAGGTCCAGTGGAGCCGGGAAGGCTACGCGGTGCTGGCCGACCGCCTGTGGCACGAGGAGAGCTACGGCATCGGCTTCTGGGCGGGCGACGACGACGGCGGCACCTGCGGGAACCACTGCACCTACGTGCACCTGCGCGAGGACCGCTACGGCGTCCCCGGGCTGGCCGACGGCTACGCCAACGGCCCCACCCTGCTGCGCTACCTGGTGCAGCAGGCCCGCCCGCCGGGGACGGACCACGCCCCGGCGGTCGCCGCGCTGCGCACGCGTCAGGGCTGGCACCTCCGCGGCATCGTCGAGCACCTGGGCGGGCCGGGGCGCACGGAAGAGGAGCTGCAGGGGGAGTTCCTGCTGATGCACTACGCGGACGGCACCGTGGCCGGGGCCGGCCCGCGCATCCAGCACCACACCTTCGACCTGGCCGCCCTGTCGCGCGCGCAGCGGAGCCTTACCCGCTTTCCCATGTCCAGCTTCGCGGTGGGCGCCCCGGCAAGGCTGGAGCTGCCCCTCGCCGTTCCCGACGGCGTGGTGGGGGATCTGGTCGTCGCGGCCGCGGGCGCCACGGTGGAGGTGCGCGGCGGCCGGCCGCACGCACGGCTGGCCATCCTCCGCGCGCGCTGAGCCGCCGTGCGCCAACCGGCTTGCGGGGCTTCGACTTACGGCCGGTTCCGGCAGCACTCTTGCAGGCGGGTTCCGCGCCCGGCGCGCGGGCGGTTCTTCGCCCGGCGGGCGGGGGGACGCGGGATCGAAGGAGGGAGCGATGCGAGGAACGGCCAGGCAGCTCAGGCGGGGCGTGTACGGCGCGGCGGTGGCGCTATCGCTGGCGTTCGGCGCCAGCCAGGCGTTCGCCAGCCCGTCGGCGACGGTGGACGACGGTCCGCGGTGCCGGGACAAATGGTGCGACACCCTGTGCAAGGCGATCGGCGCCTTCTCGGGGTCGTGCACCCCCGGCGGCGGCTGCGCCTGCGCGCTCTGACGCAGGGACGGGCACGCCGGATGCGCGAAGGCCCCGCGGCGAGCATCGCCGCGGGGCCTCTTCTCTAGACTAGCCGCTAGGCGTCTGCGTGAAGCGCGGCCGCGAGGGAGATGGCTCGCTCCAGCTCGCGGAGCGTGGTGAGGATCGTGAATGACGTCGCCTGCAGGAGCGCCAGCGGATACCGGGGATAATCACCTGCGTGGGCCACCGCTGTACTCAGGCTGTGTGCGGCGAAGAGCGTCTGCAGCAGGTTGCAGCCAAAGCGGAGCTGATGGTCACGCGCGTCGATTGGGTTCGTCGATCGGCACAGAAGCGCCGGGACGGACTCCGGCACGCGCAATATCGCGCTGTCGGGAAGCGAGAGCGCGGCCATGAGCGCTTTCGCGCGGTGCGGCAGCTGGTCCGGCGTGCATCCGGCAACCAGCCGGAGGAGCCGCGCGGTAATCGACACGGGGAGTTTGAGGCTCGGACGGTACCCCCGGGGATCGCTGATCGAGTCCAGATACCTCCGCGCTTCGGCAAGAACGCCGTGTGCCTTCTCCTCGCCGGCGAGAATCAGCGCCCCCAGGGCATCGAACCCGTGCCCCTGGTGCTGGGTCGAGGCCAGGCGCCCCAGCAGCGCCGATTCCAGGGCGTAGATCCCTGCGCGAATCTCGCCGATCCGCGTCTCGGGCGCGTCGAGCCGTACCTCCGCCACCGTTTCCACGTCGGCTACGAGCACCGGCACCACCTGCCCCCCTACGCGGGGGAACCACGCGGGGAAGGCGGCGGGCGAGGAGCCCTGGGGGAGGAAAAGCGGACCGCGGCTCACGATGAGGATGCCGATCGCGGCGTTGCTCGCCCGGTTCCAATCGAACGCCTCGAAAACGGCCCGGTGCTTCTCGACCAGGCGAACGACGTCCTCCGCGACGGAGTTGGGATCATCGAACCCTTCCCCGCGTAGCGGCAGGGGGAAGATCGGAAGCGTTCCGCGCAGGCCGACGATTCTCTCGCAGAAGGCATGGCGATCGCCGTCCTGACGGCACCAGACCACCTGTACCGCGCCCGGATGCGACTGCATGAGGTCGGTGACGACTTCCAGCGCCCGCTCCGGTTGCAGCATGGTTCCCCGCGCTCATTCGGGTTCAGAGAGAGGTCCGCGCCGACGCCACCGCCGCGAGACGTCCGAGCAGCCGTATCCGGGGCATCACCATCTCGTCGCGAATCGTGAGGAAATTCGCCTCGCTCGCGCTCCGCAGCACGTAGTCCGGGTCGTAGCCCACATGAAGCCGCCCGGCGGCCGAGTGGGCCAGCTCCCGGTATTCACTGTGCGAACACGCAAAGCTTCCAGGGTTGAGCGTGCAGATCTGCTGCATCGTCCAGTAGACCGCGTGTAGCCAGGGATCGTGCGAGCGGCCCTCGTCGCTCAACGCCTCCCCGATCACGCCGTAGAACCAGCCCAGCTCGGAGACGAGCGCGATGTGGTCGGCGCTCAGGCGCTGCTTCACGAAAGTCCCGAAGTCCTCGGCGTGCAGCGTCAGGTTTGCCGTGGACCGCTGCTGCTCGATGAGCCACTCCACGAAGCTGACCAGGATCCCGACGGTCAGGTACGGGTGGCCGCCGGTTTCGCCGTAGACCTCCTGGACGAACGTCGTGTCCAGGTTGAACGGCTCCGGCAGCACCTTGGTGAGCAGATCCTTGAACTCGCTGGCGTCGGGGCTGTGGTGCTCGAACAGGGGAAACTGGTTCTGCTGTACGAACGGGCTCAACTGGTTCTGGTCGAGGAGGATCTGGTGGGCGTCCGGCCGTTGTCCCACGAAGATCAGCAGGTTGTCCCTGGAGAACGCCACCAGCTGACTCAACAGCGGCTGGGCGATGGTGTAGCGGAGCTCGGTGTCGCGGAGGGCCGCGGCGTTGATGCGGTGGAACATGGACTCGTACTCGTCCAGGATCAGCACCACTTTGGAGCGCGCCTTCCCTGCCGGGATGCAGTCCCTCACCGTCGAGTTGACGAACTCGTCCGGAAGCGGTTCCTCGTTGCGGAGAATGCGATCCAGGGCGCGGAAGAACTGCGTCGCGCCCGGGTACGGGCTGGTTGGCGCGGTAGTCTGCGCCAGCACGATCGAAGCCCCGGTCGTGGACTCCAGCGCGAAGCAGGCGGTGCTCTTTCCGCTGCGCCGAACGCTGCACCACACGTGCACCCCGTTCCGCCGTTCCACATTGCCGAGCAGCGTCCTCACCGTCGGCCGCCGAACGCGGTACTCCTCGGTGATCACGGGAGTATGAAGCGGGAATTCCTTCGCCCAGTTGTAGGTCAGCCGGACGGATTGATGCACCGCCCCCCGTCCAAGCGCCGCGCGCTGAAGCACTGCCGTGGCGCGCTCGGCGGTCCCGGTAGAATCCCGGAAGCCCTGTGAGTTGGTGTTGATGGTGATGTGGCGCAGGCTGCTCAGCCGCTGGATGGCGCTCTGCGTCTCGTTGGGGAACGCCCCGATGACCAGCGCCGCTCCCCGGTACGCCGACTCCTCCAGCCGCCGTACATCCGCGAAATCGGGGGCCAAGTAGTAATGAACCACGATCGGCGGTACCTTCTGACCGGAAGCCATCTGAATGGTGTATTCCAGCCGTCCCACCGCGGCGGAGAACCGCGATTCGCCGGGGAGGACCAGGATGAGCCGCTCCCCGTCCCGGGCCACCCGCTCGATCGCGGTGGCGACCGGATGGATGCACCGGACAGCGGCGTCCTTCAGCGCACTCGCCGGAAGCTCGTTGGCGACCGAGTACAGGTCGTCGCCGTAGAGATAGGGAAGGACGTCGCACCACTCCGGCGCGATCTCCAACAGGTACGCGCTCGCGTCGAAATCCTCGTGACGCACCCGGCTGTAGCCGATCAGGATCCCGCGCAGCATCGCGGAACAGAGCCGCGACCAGATGGAAATTCCAACGAAGTCACGCGCCAGCGAGGAGCGCTCGCGGCTGGTCGCCACCGGGATCTGCAGAAATCGCAGAAGCCCGCGCCGGCTCTTGTCCACGACGGTCGGCCTGGGCTC
This sequence comes from Longimicrobium sp., assembly GCA_035720605.1. GTDB lineage: Bacteria > Gemmatimonadota > Gemmatimonadetes > Longimicrobiales > Longimicrobiaceae > Longimicrobium. Next base: position 8,281 of record DASTNU010000108.1, read on the forward strand.
GCCCGCCTCCCGGCACTGAACCATGTGCGTTTCGAACGCTTCGCGGGTGTGCTCCCGGAACTCGCGGTAGATATGGTCCAGAACGGCAGGCGCGAGCGAGGACTCGACGCACAGGTCTGCCGCATCCCAGAAACACTCACGCACTTCGGTGGTGTATCGCGTGGCCCATTGAAAGATGTATTGGTCGCTGAGCTTCTGCAGCCGAAGCCGGAGTTCCTTGGCGAAGTCCCGGACGTTCGACTCGCGTACGACCGGGACCGCGGCTTTGGTCGGTGCGGCGCCCTGGCTGGGTCGGGGTGGGGGATATCCGTTTTTCTCAATTCGAGCCAGCCAGAGTGATTGCAGCCGCGCACGGCGCTTGGGAAGGAACATGCCGATGGCGCGCTGCAGGAACGGCGTCGCGGCTTCCATGCCGGCGCTGTCCACGCTGCCGATCCAAGCGGTCACGAGCGCTTCGGCTTCCGCCGGCTTGACCGTGGAGACGAGGCGCTCGACCTTCTCCACCAGCTCCGGATAGTCGTTCTGAGCGAATCCGTCCCCTGATGTTTCTTCGGGCATCGGCTTGCGTCGAAGGTAGGCTGGTGACCAAAATCACGCGGATGATTTATGAAGGGCGCGCTGGATCGAGAAAGCTCACCGCAAGACCGTCAGAGCCTCGGGGCGCATCGTCCGTAAACTGAAGAGTCCGCAGCGGACAAAATATAGGAGACCGGCAGGCCCTGCAATCCAGGTGCAGGGACAACTGGTGCGACACCCTGTGCAAGGCGATCGGCGCCTTCCCGGGGTCGTGCACCCCCGGCGGCGGCTGCGCCTGCGCGCTCTGACGCAGGGACGGGCACGCCGGACGCGCGAAGGCCCCGCGGCGAGCATCGCCGCAGGGCCTTGTTTTCCGCACGGGCGGAGGGCAGAAGCCGACTTGTCACGCCGTGCCCTGAAACTATACTACACCGTTCGGATCAATGGGAGTGGCGCTTCACGCCGCGATTAACGGGGAGGCGATCATGGAAGGGGCACAGCTGCCGGTAAAATACGTCCTGTATTCGCACTTCGGGATGCACGAGACAGCGGACGAGGCGGCCTTCCTGGCGCACGGCGGCCGGGCCCGCTTCGTGGAGACCGACAAATTTCGCGACTACCTGCCCGGCCTCAAGGAGCTCCTGAACACCCCCGGGCACGAAGGGCTGCTGGTGCTGTTCTACGCTCCGGGATTCCCGGAATTCCTGGAAGAGATCGCGCGCCGCGACAGGCGGAAGGCTCCGCCCAAGCTGCGCTTTGCCGCCGCCGTCGCGGCGCAGATCAAGCAAACGCTGGTGGAGGTGGGACTCGAGGAGCGCGTGCGGTTCATCACCTCGCTGGACCTGCAGGAGCTCCTCGGCAGCGTCCATCCGAATTTCGCCGAGAACTTCCGCAGCTTCATCACCGGATCCGCGCCGGGGCTGCGGTATGATGCTCCCAAGATCGTGGAGGCGATCATCCGCCTGCGGCTGCTGGGCACCGGGGTTCCCGTCTTTCGCGTCGACCAGGACGTGATCTTCGGATCGGAGAACGTGCGCCGTCGCGATCTGGGGCTGTTCAAGGCGATCGCGTGCTCGGTCAGGGCGTACCAGATGAGGATGGCCCATCCAAACGTAAGCACCTTTCTGTTTTCCGCGTCGTACGACCAGCACGCGGTCGTGGGCGAAATTGCCAGGGGCGAGCGGTTCACGCGCTGGGGCCGTGCGTTCGCGACGCGGGTCTTTCCGGCGGTGGTGGCGGATCCCGTCGAGATCCGGGACATCTCTCACCTGCCGCAACAGGAACAGGACGAGGCGTGGGTGCAGTACCTGGAAACCCATCTGGACCAGTCCCTGGCGCGGCGGTTCTACGGGCTGAGCCTCCGTCGCGGGCGCCTGCGGTGCAACGCGGAAGCCGGCCTGTCGAGCATCGGGGCCCATCCGCTGTACGCGGTGATCTCCGGCGCGCTGCTGTGCCTGAGCGAGGCGGCCATCCTGGACCTTCCTCCGTTCAGCAACTTTCGCAACAACGTGATGTGGATCGACGACCACCTGAAGTACTCGCTTCACCGGGCGATGAATCACTTCACCAGCCGTGAGCGGGTGCAGGGAGAGCCCAGCCTGAGCTTTGCCCGGCTGGAAGAGGTCACGCTGACCAAGAGCCGTCCCCCCGTCACCAACCTGCACGTGTACGTCTTCGGCTCCTACCTCCCCACGCTGCTCTGGGGTGCGGTGATGGACGCGTGGATCACCGACGATCCGCTGAGCAAGCGGCGCATCGCCGAGCTGGGCTCCACGCAGCGCGCCCGGCGCGACGCCGCCCGCCAGCGTCCCCCGACGGCGCTGTTGCCACGCACGCTGTACCACGCGCTTCAGGTGGGGCGGTTCGTGAAGGACAAGCCCGACCTGAAGCGCGAGTTCGAGGCCGTGGCCCTCGCCCGGATCAACGAGGTGCGCCGGCGGTGGGGGGCGCTGCGGACGCGCACCGCGCAAACCTTCGCCAGCTACTGGGCGCGGGGCGAAGTCAAGGCCGCCTTCGGCGCCGACATCTTTCCGAAATACGCGGAGCTGCTCTGGCAGGGCATCGCTCCAAGGGAAGGCCACGATGTTCCGCTGGTGCACCTGAACCAGATCCCGGAGCTGAGGCCGCAGCTGACGGAGCTGGTCGAGGACGCGCTCGACTACGTGACCTGGACGCTCGAGTGGCCGCGGTTTGTGCAGATCGTCCGGACGACGCGACAGGGTGACTTCGCGGCGGACGTGAGCTGGCAGCCGCGGTAGCCGCGGCCGCGCCACACCACTGCCTTCTCCGGCCGGTCCACCCCCGGCGGCGGCTGCGCCTGCGCGCTCTGACGCAGGACGGGCACGCCGGACGCGCGAAGGCCCCGCGGCGATGCTCGCCGCGGGGCCTCGCTGCCGTTTGGGCACCGGGGCGATCTTTCTGCCCCAGTGGCGGGACAAACCCGCCCCATCCGCCCGTCCCGCGTCCGCCCGGGCGATGGCGCCGCGCCCACAAGTAGTTGTGTCCACGGCGCTTACGTGCGTGCGCGCGCGCGTGCGCGCGTGGCCCCCAACGTGCACGGCTGCGGTACGTCCCCGGCGGATCTCCGGTACCCACTCTTCATCCCACCCTTCTCATGCGACTCCTTTCATGCCTTGCCCGCGCCGGGCTGCTGCTCGGCGCCACCTCGCTTCCGCTGCCGGCGGGCGGCGGACGGCTCCCTGCCCCCCTCGCTCCGGCAGAGGCGGCCGCGCAGTCCAGGATCACGCTGGTGGTGCCGGCGAACCCGGTGCTGGTCGACGACACCATGACGGTGGCGGCCGCCGGCGCGGCGACGTCCGGCTCGATCGTCTGGTCCACCACCGGGGCGGCCGTGGCCGTGGTGGATTCCAGCCTCCGCACCAGCCGCACGTTCCGCTTCCTGTCGGGCGGCACGCTGCGGGTGGCGGTGCGCGACACCAACACCGCCAGTGACACCGCCCGGATCTTCGTGCTGGGGCTGTCGCTGGACCCCGACCCCCTGAACCTGACGGTGGGGGAGACACGGCAGGTGGTCCCGCGCTTCGTGAGCGCCGGCCCCAACAGCGTGCGGCTCTCATGGTCGTCGCTGAACA
>DASTNU010000109.1:0-3345 GCA_035720605.1 Longimicrobium sp.
GCCAACATGCAGGCCATGTTGGACTCGCGCGTGGACTCGACCCGCGTCGTGGGCCAAGCCATCGAACAGGCCACGCGTCCCCCGCGCGTCTGGCTGCAGATGAGCACCGCCACCCTCTACGCGCACCGCTTCGACGCGCCCAACGACGAGGCGACCGGCGTCATCGGCGGCCACGAGCCCGACGCACCCGGCTACTGGCGCTTCAGCATCGAGATCGCGCAGGCGTGGGAGCGCGAGCTGGCCGCCGCCAACGCGCCGCGCACGCGGCGGGTGGCCATGCGGATGGCCATCGTGATGGCCCCGGACCGCGGCGGCACGTTCGGCATCCTCCACCGCATCACGCGGCTGGGACTCGGGGGGCCGATCGGCGGCGGGGCGCAGTACGTCTCGTGGATCCACGACCGCGACCTCGCGCGCGCCGTCGCGTGGCTGCTCGACCGCGAGGACGTGGACGGCGCCGTGAACCTGGCCGCGCCGGAACCCCTTCCCCAGCGCGAGCTCATGCGTGCGCTGCGCGCCGCGGCCGGCGTTCCCATCGGCCTGCCGGCGACGCGATGGATGATCGAGGCCGCCGCGGCCCTCCACCGCACCGACACCGAGCTCCTCCTCAAGAGCCGCCGCGTGGTCCCGGCCCGGCTGCTCGACGCCGGCTTCCGGTTCGACTTTCCCTCCTGGCCCGCGGCGGCACGCGACCTCGTCGCCCGCAGCGGATGATGGGAGGGCCCCGCCGCGGTGGGCAGACCGTCTCCCGCGGCCACACTCGAGCGGACCTCGGCAACAACGAACGTTTCCTTGCTGGCGCCGCGGGGGCGGACGATACTAGGAATCTTTCAGCGGAGCCCTTTCGACGACCTTCCCGCCCCACCACCCTACCGACGGAAATCCCTCAAATGGCGAAGAAGAGCGACCGTGGCATGGCCGGCATGAACGTGGTGCTGTTCATCACCGACCAGGAGCGGGCGATCCAGCACTTTCCCCGCGGCTGGGCGCGGAAGAACCTTCCCGGCCTCACCCGCCTGCAGCGCAACGGCGTCACCTTTCCCAACGCCTTCACCAACAGCTGCATGTGCTCGCCGGCGCGCGCCACCTGGATGACGGGATACTTTCCCGCCCAGCACGGGGTGAAGTACACGCTGGAGACCAGCATGCCCGACGACGCCTACGCGCAGATCGAGATGCCGCTGGACTTCGCGAACATCGCCACGGTGATGTCGGCGGCGGGGTACAACGTGGTCTACAAGGGCAAGTGGCACCTGAACAAGCCGGCCAACGGCAGCACCTGGGTGCCCGGCGACGTGGGACAGTACGGCTTTACCCGGTGGAACCCGCAGGACGCGGGCGCCAACCAGGCCATCTCCGAGGCGGGCGGCGGCTATCCCGACAACGACGCGCGCTTCATGAACGACAACGGCGACATGGAGGCCGGCGAAGAGGGGGCGCTGGCCTACCTGCGCTCGGTGGCGGCGCAGCAGCAGCCGTTCTTCATGATCGTCTCGCTGGTGAACCCGCACGACGTGCTCTTCTATCCCGACACCTACATCCAGGCCGCCTACACCGACACCTGGCTGCGGGGCGACATCGGGCTGCCGGCCACGGTGAACGAGACGCTCGACACCAAGCCGAGCGTGCAGAAGCAGTTCCTGGAGCTGATGGCCGTGGGCATGGGCGCGCTGAACACCCCGAAGATGAAGCGCGACTACCTGAACTTCTACGCCAACCTCATCCGCGCGTCGGACCAGTACCTGGTGAACGTGCTGGACACGCTGGACGGGGCCGGCCTCACCGACAACACCGTGGTGATCCGCATGGCCGACCACGGCGAGATGGGGCTGGCGCACGGCGGGCTGCGGCAGAAGAACTTCAACTTCTACGAAGAGTCGCTCAAGGTCCCGCTGGTCTACTCCAACCCGCGGCTCTATCCCCGGGCGCGGGAGGCGGACGCGATGGTGTCGCACGTGGACTTCCTCCCCACCATCGCCACGCTCTTCGACGCGCCGCAGGGCGTCCGCGCGGAGTGGCAGGGGGTGGACTACGCGAGCAACGTGCTGCATCCCCGCAAGGCGAAGGCGCCCCAGGACTACGTCGTCTTTACCTGGGACGACTGGCAGGCCGGGCAGCCGAACCCGCCGTACCTGCCGCCGCCCAACCACATCGTGAGCATTCGCGAGGAGCGCTGGAAGCTGGCGATGTACTACGACGCGGCCGGCCAGGTGCCCAGCCAGTGGGAGATGTACGACCTGAAGAAGGACCCGCTGGAGCGCAAGAACCTGGCAGCCGAGGGGTACCGGCGCACGCGCAGGCAGGAGGCCGAGTTCCGCCGGCTGCGGCGCAAGCTGGAGGAGGTGCAGCAGACGCGGCTGCAGCCGCTTCCCAACACGCAGGAATCGCCGATCGTGCAGCAGCCCCCGCAACAGCCTCGCGCGAAGCCGGCGGGGAAAACGATGGCGGGTTGACGTGCGCCAGGATTGATCATGCCACCGTTCGAGCCTCAATCACCCGGCGAGATGGCGCGGGCGCTGGCCGGCCGCGCACGGACGCTGCGCCTGCTGCGCGGGTGGACGCAGCAGGAGGCCGCGGACCGCTCCGGCCTCACGCTCGCCACCTACCAGCGCTTCGAGCGCACCGGCCGCATCGCGCTGGACCGGCTTGCGGGGATCGCCGTGACGCTGGATGCGGGGGAGGCCTTCGGCCAGCTCTTCGCGCTGCCGCCCGCGCAGTCGCTCCCGGAGCTCGCCGAGCGTACGCGCCACCCCCCGCGCCAGCGCGGCAGGCGGCCGCGGCCGGATCCCTGACGCATGAAAGAAGATTCGCAGGGGATTCCCGTGAACGGACCTGATTCGATGACGGCTCTTGCCGTGGAGGGGCCGATCGTGCTGTACGACGGCGTGTGCGGGCTGTGCAACCGCTCGGTGCAGCTGATCCTGCGCAACGACCGGCGTGGCCGCTTCCGCTTCGCCGCGCTGCAGTCCGACACCGGGAGGGCGCTGCTGGAGAAGTTCGGCCTTGCGCCCGAAGCGCTGGACAGCGTGGTGCTGGTGGAGGGGGAACGGGCGTGGCGCAGGTCGCGGGCGGCGCTGCGCATCGCCCGGCGGATGGATGCGCCGTGGCCGCTGCTGTGGCCGCTGGCGATCATCCCGCGCCCGGTGGCGGACTTCTTCTACGACCGGCTGGCGAAGAACCGCTACCGCATCTTCGGAAAGCTGGACGCCTGCATGATTCCGCCGCCCGAGGTGCGGGCGCGGTTCCTCTCCTGACGTACTCTCCGGCAGATCCACTCCGCCCCACGGGCCACCTCAATCGCAGGAGCCTTCCGCGAGCGCGGCGGTGATGTGGCCGTAGATGCGC
>DASTNU010000110.1:0-6216 GCA_035720605.1 Longimicrobium sp.
TTGAGCTCGCCGGACTTCTGCATCTCGTACAGGCGGTGCACGCCGGTGGTGGTCTCCTCGCTCACGCCGCGGATCTCCTCGGCGATGCGGGTCCAGCGGCCGGGCTCCTGCGCGATGGTGCGGCCCAGCACCTCCAGGATCACCCCCCACTCCTCCGGCTCGTTCTCCACGTCGAAGGCGGGAACCACGCCGCTCTTCTCGTACTCCACGCCCCTGTGCACCAGCAGCGTCGCGTCGCCGCCGTCGTCCAGCAGCAGGTTGGGGCCGCTGCCGTCGGGCCAGACGAGCGCCTGCTCGGTGCACCACCAGTACTCCTCCAGCGTCTCGCCCTTCCAGGCGAAGACGGGCACCCCCTGCGGGTCGTCCACCGTGCCGTCCTTGCCGACGACGACGGCGGCGGCGGCGTGGTCCTGGGTGCTGAAGATGTTGCACGACACCCAGCGCACGTCCGCGCCCAGCTCCACCAGCGTCTCGATGAGCACGGCCGTCTGCACGGTCATGTGCAGCGAGCCCATGATCTTGGCGCCCTCCAGCGGGCGCTGGCCGCGGTGCTCGGCACGCAGGGCCATCAGCCCGGGCATCTCGTGCTCCGCCAGGCGGATCTCCTTGCGGCCGAAGTCGGCCAGCGAAAGGTCGCGCACCTTGAAGGGCTCGCGCCCCGCCTCTGCGGCGGCGGCGAAGGGATTGGCCAGCTCTGCGACTGCGCTCACGGCTACGCTCCAGGGAATAGGGAATAGGGAATAGGGAATAGCCTGCAAACAGCCGGTTCGCCGACATCCAGACGGAAGCGATCGAGGTCGCGGTTACAACCTCACCCCATCCGCCTCGCGGACGAACCACTCACGCACTCACGCACTAACGCACTAACGCACTCACGCACTTCTCCGGGCGCTCGCCGCGAACAGGCCGGGGCCCCTGGCGGCGGGGTCGGGGGGGAGCGGAACGTAGCGAAAGCCCTGCAGCCCCGCCTCCGCCATCCACCCCTCCAGCCGCTCCGCCGAGAAGCCCTGCCACAGATGGCCCATGGCCTGGCGGTACTCCTCGCGGTCGTGGGGCAGCATGTCCACCACCAGCAGCCTGCCGCCGGGGCGCAGCGCCCGCGCCGCCTGCGCCAGCGCCTCTCCGGGCTCCGCCACGTAGTGCAGCACCAGGAAGACGACCGCGGCGTCCAGCTCGCCGTCCGCCACGGGAAGCGACTCCAGCTCGCCGTCGCGGATCTCCACGTTCTCCAGCCCCTCCAGCCGCCCCCGCGCCGCCCGCAGCATCTCCGGCGAGCTGTCGATGGCGACCACGCGGCGGACGAACGGGGCCAGCGAGTGCGCCACCTGCCCGGTGCCGCATCCCAGGTCGCCCACGGTCCACGCCTCGTCCAGCAGGCCCAGCAGCCCCAGCAGGTCCGCCCGCCGGCCGAAGAGCTCCGCCCGCAGCCGGTCCCACTCCCCCGCCGCCGAGGAGAAGAACTCGCGGGAGCGGGTGGAGCGCTGCGCGAGCACGCTGCGCAGCCGCTCCGCGTCCTGCTCCGCCGCGGGAAGGGCGGCCACCTGGCGCCGCACCATCTCCCACAGCTGCCGCGCGTCGGCGTCCAGCCGGTCGGCGGGCATACGGTAGCGGCGGCTGGTGCCCTCCGCGCGCCCGCTCACCCACCCCTCGTCGCCCAGCAGCTTCAGGTGGCGGCTGACGGTGGACTGCGGAAGCTGCAGCACCTGGCACAGCTCGCCCACCGTCAGCTCGTGCCGCTCCAGCAGCAGGAGCAGCCGGCTGCGCGTCGCGTCGGCCAGGGCCGACATGCGGTCGAAGATCGCGGGGGCGGAGGTGCTCATCTATCCGTTCATCCGGCTGGAAAGATAAAGAAGGCGGGATGCGGAGGCAAGGGGCTGGGGGGCAACGGGACAATGGGCAGGTGCGCTCGGCACCTGCCCTGGGCTCGACCCTGAACCAATCCGCCGTAACGGTACTTCTGGTTGCGTCCCGCCCGCGCACGTCCGCCTTCACGGAGACACCGGGGCGGAAGTTTGGATCCGGTTCGCGGGGGGTTACATTCCGGAGTGGCGGCGCCGCCTGGTGGCCGCCATCCCTGCTATCCACCGAGGGAGGTCCCCATGAAGAAGATGCGGCTGAACGCGGACGACCTGTGCGTGGAGTCGTTCGCCGTGCCCACGGGGAACGGAGAGACAGGCACCGTGAGGGCGCACGCGCCGAACAGCCAGGACACCTGCGGCCACACCTGCGACAACGCGACCTGTGAGACGCTCGTCTGTCCCTGCCAGGTCACCGACGCCGTCAGCGACTGCGTCTGCCCCGTCAGCCGGGGGCCCTGCTGACGCGCGCAACGGGCGGGCCCGGCACCCCGCCGGACCCGCCCGTTGTCGGCCCATCCCGTCCGGCGCCACTGCGTTTGCGCCCTGCCAGACCCCCCCCACCACCCGCATCGACTTCCCTTCCGACGCCGTCAGCGGAATTTCACCAGGGATCCGATCGTGCGATGACGAGCGGTGGCGCTCACCACCCGGCGCTCTACGGCAGCGCCTCCGTCTCGACCGGCGCGCAGGCACCCTGCTCGTCGCACATCTCCGTGATGGACCAGACGCCGGTCCGGAGTTCCACGAGCCGGAACCCGTCCGGCGAGTAGCTGGGATGCGGAGTGTCCGTCCCGGCGTACCGCGGGTTCATGCCGCGGTAGAAGAGGAAGCCGTCGCCCTGCTGCAGCACCAGGTCCTGGTCGACCTGCTCTTCGTATCCCGACTGGCCGATGAACGCCACGCGCACCACGCCGGTCTGGCCGTAGGTTTCGATGGTGGCCTCGTACGGATCGCCGCCGAGGTTCCAGGACAGGTGCGCCCGCCCCGTGATTCCGGCAGGCTGCGGCGGCGCGACCGCGGGCGGCTCTTGGGCCGGCGCGGCCTGGTCCACGGTCTTGACCGCGGGGGGCTGCGTGGCGGGCACGGACCGGTCGGGCGCGCTCTGCTCCGCCGCGCGTTCGGGCTGCAGGGCGGTCTTGCCCGCGTTGCCGCTGAGCAGGTGCTGCTGGTTGTTGGTCTCCCAGATCCCCAGGCCCATGAGGATGAAGAGGAGCCCCACCACCAGGGCGCCCGTCCGGGCACCCGCGCCCACCCTGGGCATCCGGATCTCCTTGATCTCGAAGCCACCACCCACGACCGCGGTTGCGATCAGCAGGCCGCCGATGATGAAGGAGACGACTTCGAGGGTCATGGGAGTACCGCGCGTGAGGGGACGAACCGGCGGGGTCCGGCACCGGGAGTGCAAAAGTCACACACGCACGGCGACGAGGGTGATACGGAAGCAGAAACCGCTTCAGCACTGGGCCATAGCCAGATCGCTCCTCTGCGGGGCATCGCGGATGCGCTGCGACTGAGGCAACCTTGCCCCACATTTGCGTCCCACTTCTCCACACACCGCAGACCGGCCTCCCCCGCGCATCAACCTGCAGGAGATCGATGGCCCCGAGCCATCCGGCGAATGAATTCGCGGCAAGGGAAACGTGATGTCGGGCCTGCGCCGACGGGTCCGTCGCAGGCCAGGTGCTGTGGGGAACGGCGGGTTTTTTCGGGCGGCTCAACCGCGCAGAGCGGCGGCGTGAGCGGGGGGAACGAACGGAGCCGGATCGTCGAACTCGGTGCGTTCGAGCGTGGCGTTCAGCCGGCCGATGCGATGGTGTTCCTCCTGCCGGTGCACGTAGCGGCGAACCATCGGGACGTCACGATGCGCGATGGAGAATGCGCCGTAGCTGCCCTGCCACTTGAAGAACGCGCCGGGCGCGATCTGGTCGTGCACCAGTCGCGATGACACGCCCTTCATCTGCTTCACCAGTTCCGACACGGGGATCGAAGGTGGATACCGCGCCGGCACGTGCACGTGGTCCTCGATCCCGCCGATCGCGCCGATCTCTGCACCCAGCCGATGCGCCTCTGCGGCGATGCAGCGGTACAGTCTCGGTTCGATGTCCCGCGTGATCAACGGAAGCCGATCCCACGTGGCCCACACCAGATGTACGAGCTCGTGAACGGCCGTCTCATCATCCCCCTCCCCGTAAATTCGCGCGAACTCCCCCCAAGCCCACGGCACCTGCCCCGCCCCGACCCGTCGGCGCAGGCCGACATCACGTCGTCTTTGCCGCGAATTCTTCATTCGCCAGGGGCTGGGAAGCCGCGGGTCGATTCCCGAATGATCCTGCACCGACCCTACACCGCCTCCAGCCGCCCGAACCCGTAGCGCCAGCCGTGGCGCTCGATGAGGGTCAGCATCCGCACCACGGGAAGGCCCATCACGGCGAAGTAGTCGCCGTCGATGCGCTCCACGATGGCGGAGCCGAAGCCCTGGATGCCGTACGCCCCCGCCTTGTCCATCGGCTCGCCGGTGGCCACGTACTGCTCGCAGGCGCGGCGGTCCAGCGCGCGAAAGCGCACGCGGACGCGCTCCAGCCCGCTCTCCACCCACCCGCCGTGCGCCACCGCCACGCCGGTACACACCTCGTGCTCTCGCCCGGAGAGCCGCGTCAGCATCTCGACCGCCTGCTCGCGGTCGCGCGGCTTCCCCAGCACGTCGCCATCGACCACGACGATGGTGTCGGAGCCCACCACCAGCGCCTCCGGCCGGTCCGCGGCGATCTTGAGCGCCTTCTCGCGCGAGAGCCGCTCCGCGTGCTCCTCCGGCGTCTCGCCGGCCAGGTAGCTCTCGTCGATGTCGGCGGGGAGCGTCTCGAACTCCAGCCCCAGGCGGCCGATCAGCTCCGCGCGGCGGGGCGACTGCGAGGCGAGCACTAGCGGGGGCGGCGGCGTATCCGGCATCGGCTTGTCAGCGTTCCAGGATCAGGGTGACGGGGCCGTCGTTCACCAGCTCCACGTCCATCATCGCGCCGAACTCGCCGGTGGCGACGTCCAGCCCGGTGCCGCGCAGCAGCTCGACGAACCGCTCGTACAGGGGGATGGCGATCTCCGGCCGCGCCGCATCCACGAAGCTGGGGCGGCGCCCCTTGCGCGCGTCGCCGTAGAGGGTGAACTGCGACACCACCAGCAGCGCCCCGCCGGCTTCCGCGACCGACCGGTTCATCTTCCCCTCGTCGTCCGGGAAGATGCGGAGGCCCACGACCTTCTCCGCCATCCAGGCGAGCGCCTCCTCCGTGTCCGCGTCCGTGAAGCCGGCCAGCAGCAGCAGCCCCCGCCCGATCTCGCCCGTGGCGCGGCCGGCGACGGTGACGCGGGCGCGGGAAACGCGCTGCAGGACGATGCGCATCAGCGGCGCACGCCCACCACTTCCACCATCGGCGGCGTGGCGAACCAGGCCGCGGGGTCCGCCGCGCGCTCCGCCCAGACGGCGTCGAACGCCAGCCGCCCCTCCTCCGCCAGGTAGCCGCTCGCCACCAGCTGGGGGAGGTAGTTGTCGAAGAAGGTGCGCGGCCACTGCCAGAGCGCGCTTCCCGGCCGCGCGATCCGCGCCAGCGGGGTGATGGAGACCACCTCGAGCCCGGCGTCGAGCATCATTCGCGGGATGCGCGCGCCCACGCTGGGGTCGCCGCCGCGGTCGCGCCACGAGCGGACGACGGCTTCCACCACCCGGTGCACGGCCGGATCCTCCGGCGCCAGCTGGAGGCCGGTGTAGAGCGAGTAGTCGTGCACCACCAGCCGCCCGCCCCCCTTCAGCGCCTTCGCCGCCCCGGCGACGACGGCCTCGGGGCTGCGGACGAAGGTGAGCACCCAGCGGGCGTACGCGCCGTCGAAGCTTTCCGGCGACAGCGCCAGGGCCTCGACGTCCTGCACCTCCACGCTCACGTTCGCCAGCCCCAGCGCCGCCGCCCGCGCCTGCAGGTGCGCCACGAAGCGCGGGGAGACGTCCAGCCCCACCACGCGCCCCTCCTGCCCCACCAGCCGGGCCAGGTCCAGCGTGGCGTAGCCCGGCCCGCAGCCGATGTCGAGGACGTGGCTCCCCGGGCCGAAGCCCCCGCGCTCCCACGCGGCGGCGGCCTCGCGCGCCCAAATCTGGTGCTGAAAACCCAGGCGCCGCAGCTCGTGGTCGTCGGTGCCCAGCACGTACTCGTTTTCTTCGCGCATCCGAGGCAATACGGTCGGTGAGGGGGTTTCCGGGCGGGGGAAGATACACGGCGGAGGCGCGGGGGCAAACGGTGCCCCTCCCCCCGCCCCTCCCCGCACGAACTGCGTGCGGAGAGGGGAGTGGGACGGGTTCCCACTGCGTCCGCCGGGC
>DASTNU010000111.1:0-3312 GCA_035720605.1 Longimicrobium sp.
AGCGTGCCGCGCATGGCCTCGCGCAGCTCGTCGGCCGTGATCCCCTGGGACGGCGAGAACACCGCGATGCGCACCGGCACGCCGCCCACCGTGAGCGTGGAGGTGGTAAGGCGCGGCCCCAGCAGGAACGGCGAGTCCACCGCGTGGTCGTAGCTGTCCGCCTCGTACCCGTGCGGCCCCTCGCGCAGCGGCGTCTCCACCACCCACCCCGGCGGACGCTTGAAGCGCACCGTCACCGGCTGCGCCTGCATCCCGCGCGGAAAGCCGAAGATGGCGTGCGCGTTCAGCAGGGCGTGGTCGGCCTCGATGGCGGTGCCGGCCATGGGGTAGACGGGGAACTCGCTCACCGGCGTGTTCCAGGTGTCCAGCACCTGGTACGTCACCTGGCGCACCCGCCGCGGATCGCCGAACACCCACTCGTTCACCGACACCTGCCGCACCGCCACCGGACGGCCGCGCGCGTCCGTGGCGCGCAGTTCGCGCACGAACCGCCCGATGTTCATGGTCTGGTACGTTCCCGGCGCCGTGGCCGCGAACTGAAAGACGCTGTCCCGCGCCGCCAGCGAGTCCACCTGCAGGGTGATGGTGGCGCGGTGGGTCGCGGGGTCGCTCAGGTCCACGGTGTAGCGCAGCTGCGCCGCGGCGGGCAGGCTCCAGCCCAGCAGCAGCACGGGAAGGATCCGGGGGAGGCGTTTCATCGTCGTCCGTGGATGGGAGAGCGGCGGTCGGATCGGCATGCTAAATCTATAGCACATGCCGTGCGTCCGCGACGGTGACGTTTCCGCCCACAGGAGGGGAAAGTTCCCCCTGTTCCCCCGGGCGGATTGCAGCCGCCGCGCCCGGGCCGCATACTGTGCCGGTGGCGCTGCTCTTTATGGCCGCCGTCGCAAGGATGGTCCGGTCTCCGCGCGCGGAGCGCCCGCGAAAGGTTTAGCCCCGCCGGGCGAGCTCTGCGAGCCCAGGGCGGGGCTTGTGGCAGTCCCAGCCGCGGGCTTCAGCCCGTGGCGTGGCGTGACGGCGGCGTCGAGCGAGGTCACGTGTTCGGGTTGAGTGCGAAAGTGCGGGAGTAACTGACAACGGCCGATGAGGACTGGATGACGAGACGGATTTCGACGGCGGCGCTGGCCGCGATGGCGATCCTCTGCGCCGCGTGCGAGCGGGGCGGCGGCGGCGCGGGCGGGGCCGATGCGCCGGCGGACACCGCTACGGCGGACAGCTCAGCGATGGGGATCGCGCGCGGGGTGCTGGGGCCGCAGGTGGCGATGGCGATCCCCTTCAGCATCCAGCCGCGGGACGCGCGCTTCATCGCCGCCGCGCTGCCGGTGATTGAGTGGGTGGAGGACGTGATCCGCTCCGGCAACAGCGTGGCGCCCGGCGGGCACGAGATGGTGATCCTGGAGCTGCGCGGCGGCTCCTGGGCCGTCCACAAGCCCGGCCTGTACGCCTCGCGCGCCCCCTTCCTCCCGCAGCTGGACGACACCGCCACCGCCGCGCCGGCCGACTCGGCCACCCTTTCGCGCGTGATGGGCGTGGAGGAGGTGGACGGCGACGGCTTTGCCGAGGTGTGGACGGCGCACTTCCGTCCGGGCCAGCGCGAGTACGTGTGGGAGATCCGCGCCTTCAACCGCGACCGGCGCATCCTCTACCAGGGCGAGTTCCGTGGCGGCAACGACGGCGGGGGGCTGGATTCCGCGCGCGCCGACTTCTCGGACGCCGCGGCGCAGAGCCCGGCGGCCCGGGAGTGGCTGGTCCGCAAGGCGGAGGGGCTGGACGCGCAGTACCTGGTCGAGCGGCGCGGCGCGACGCCCGGGACCACGGCTGCGGCGGGGACGCCGCGTTGACGCTTTCCGCGCTGGACCTGGCCATCGTCCTGGCGTACGTCGGGTTCGTCGCGGTCCTGGGCGGCGTGCTGGGTCGCCGGCAGAAGGACGCCAGCGACTACTTCCTGGCGGACCACTCCATCCCCTGGTGGGCCGCCTGCTTCTCCGTCGTGGCCACGGAGACCAGCGCGCTCACCGTCATCAGCGTCCCCGCCACCGCCTACACCGGCGACCTGTGGATGCTGCAGCTGGCGGCCGGCTACCTCATCGGCCGCATCGCCATCTCCATCTTCCTCCTTCCCCGCTACTTCCGCGGCGAGATCGCCACGGCGTACGTGCTGCTGGAGCGCCGCTTCGGCGCGGGGACGCGGCGGCTGGCGTCGCTCGTCTTCCTGGTGACGCGCCTGCTGGCGGACGGCGTGCGCATCTTCGCCACCGCCATCCCCCTGGCGGTCATCGCGCGCATCCCCGTCTGGCAGTCGATCGTGGCCATCGGCGTGTTCACGCTGCTGTACAGCTACTACGGCGGGCTGCGCGCGGTGGTGTGGGTGGACGTGGCGCAGATGTTCATCTACATCGTGGGCGGCATCGCGGTGCTGTGGGTCCTGATCGGCCTGGTTCCCGGCGGGTGGGACGGGATCGCGCGCGCGGCGGGGGAGGCGGGCAAGCTGCGCGTGATCCACCCCGACGGCGGGTTCGCGCGGGCCAACTGGCTGGTGACGGGGATGGTGGGCGGCGCCTTCCTGACCATGGCGTCGCACGGGGCGGATCACCTGATCGTGCAGCGGCTGCTGGCCTCGCCCTCGCTGCGGGACGCGCGGCGGGCGCTGGTGGGGTCGGGGATCATCGTCTTCCTGCAGTTCGCCCTCTTCCTGGTGATCGGCGCCTCGCTCTGGGTGTTCTACGGCGGGCGCCAGTTCCCGCAGCCGGACGCCGTCTTTCCCACCTTCGCGGTGGAGAACCTGCCGCCGGGGATCGCCGGCCTGGTGGTGGCGGCGATCCTGGCCGCGGCGATGTCGAGCTCGCTGAACGCGCTGGCGGCCGTCTCGGTGCACGACCTGTACGTCCCCCTCACCGGCCGCACGGGGGAGGAGCACCTGCTGCGGGTGGGGCGGCGCTTCACGCTGGTGTGGGGCGTGGTGATGATCGCCGTCTCGCTCGCCTTTCAGCTGGTGGCCGCGGGAACGCCGCTGGTGGTGATCGCGCTGCAGATCGCCTCGTTCACCTACGGCGGGCTGCTGGGGGGATTCCTGCTCGGGCTGATCTCGAGCCGGGCGGACGGGCGCGACGCGCTGACGGGCATGGGCATTGCCATCGCCGCGATGGCCTCGCTCTGGGCGGCGCAGCAGTTCGGCGCGATTCCGCGGGTGGTGGACACGCTCTGGTTCGCGCTGCTGGGCTCGACGATCACGGTGGGCGTGGGGACGCTGAGCGCGGCGCTGCGGGGGTCGCGGTCCGCCCCCGGCCTCGCCTAGGCTCGTCCACCCCCTCC
>DASTNU010000112.1:0-2630 GCA_035720605.1 Longimicrobium sp.
GTCGATCGTGTCTAAGGTGCGGTACACCTCGTTCACTCCCTCCTCGACCATCGTGGCTGTTAACCCAGCCGACAAGTTTTCCGGTCGAAGGGCGGTGGTAAGGAGACGTCGAACGGGCACCTCTGGTGTAGAGATTGACACGTACATGTAGGCAGAAGAAGTGTTTGCACACCACGATGACCACTTCTCTCGTACGGAGACGTAATCAGAGCGTAACAGAAACAGATTACGACACCGAGCGGATTGTGGCAAGCACAGAAACCCCATGGTAGATTAGCATACCCATGTTGGGGCGAAGAAAACGCGCCTAGTTGAAACGCCATCAAGATGCCGAAACGAATTGGCTCCTAGCTAGGTAGGAGCCAGTTCGGTCGAGAAGTAGCAGTGGGGGTGGTAGCGGCTGCCGGCGGAGGTTAGTCATCTCATCCCAAATGAACCTAGCCGTAAGCTTTGACATCCTCCTCATTCCCCTGATCTAGAGTGTGGGTCGTGGGGATTAGCTTCAATGCCGCCGCGCGAGGGTGGCGATCTCCTCCATCGCGGCGGCGGCGGCGGGGGGAGGGGGGGGCTCGGGCGGGAGCTCGCCGAAGGCACGGAGGACTTGCTGCACGCGCAGCCAGTCGGCGGTGTGGACGGCGGCCCAGCCCAGGTGCACCAGGGCGTCGGGGGCGGCGGGGGAGCGGCGGCCGTCCAGCAGCCCCCACGCCGCGCTCCAGCTGCGCTCGTACAGCGGGCGGTCGCCCGCCCGTGAGGCGGCGTGCGCCAGCATGGCCCCCGACGCCAGACGCCGGTCGGCATCCTGCGTCGTGTTGATCTGGCGCTGCAGCACGGGGATGGCGCGCTCGTGCTCGCCACGGCGAAGCATCAGCCGCGCCAGGTCCAGCTCCAGCTCCGGCAGCCGCGGGTGCACGCGGCCGTACGCGCGCCGCGCCAGGTGCGCCGCGCGCTCCGCCTGCTCCAGCTGGCCCGTCTCCATCCACACCCGCATCAGCCCGTGCATGGCCTGCGCGCGCACCAGCCGCAGCCGGTGCCGCCGCGACACGCGCGACGCCTGCTCGTAGAAGCGCGCCGCCCACTCCAGCCGCCTGGCCCCCTGCTCGCCGTCGCGCGCGGCCGCGCGCCGTGCGAAGCGCAGGTAGATCTCGCCCAGGGCCACGTACGCCCCCCCGTAGCTGTCCCAGTCGCGGGCGCGCCGCGCCAGCCCGATGGCCCGCCGCAGCCAGGTTTCCGCCCGCGGCAGCCGCCCCCACTCCACCAGCAGCCGCCCTACCTCCAGCGCGGGCGCCGGCGCCTCCGGCCACGCGAGCGCCGCCGCCTGCGCAAAGCTCACGGCGGTGCCCATGGCGCGCTGCTCCCGCGCCCACCGCGCCACGTCCAGGCACGACAGCGACACCACCTGCTCGCTCACCTGCCCCGGGTGCGACACCACCGTCGCCAGGGCGGTGAGCGGGGGCGTCAGCGGTGGGGGGAGCCGCAGCTCGTCGTCGATCCGGGGGCGCCGGGCCTCCGCGCCGGGCGAGAACAGCCCGGGCCGGCGCTCGTCGGGCGTGGCGGCCCAGAGCATTACGTCCCGAAAGGCAGTCCACAGCGCCAGCGACAGGTCGCTGGGCAGCTCCTCCAGCACGAACATGCCTTCCAGCAGCTCGCCGGGCTCGCGCGTCCACGGCGGCGGCAGGCACCAGCGCCGTATCGCACGCCGCCCCCGCCGTTTGCGTCTCGGCCTCTCTCCGTCCCCGGACTGCGGTTCGTCCATCCGCCGATGCTCCTGAACCCGTGCGTTCCAGCCCAAAGGCAAACAAGGTGAACGCCAAGGTGCGGGGCATCCGGAAGGCTGAAAAGTCGCGGGGAGTGGCGGATGAGGTGAGTCCGGCCGGCGCACGGTGCGGGAAGGGTTCCCGTGCGGGACAGCGGTAGTTATACGATCGTAGCAGGCAGGTAGCAGCGACTGGAGGCAACTCCCTGTCCCTCCAAATTTTACGGATTATACACCGGCAGCGGGCGCCTCGAAGCGCGCCGGACCCGCCGGGGACCCTAATGCGCCACCGCGTTCACGCGCTGGCGTCTTTGTCCTCTTCTACCTCCATAAGGCCACGGGGAGTGGCGGCGTATGTGAGGCGAGTGTACAATGTAGCCGGGCTGTTTATTGTGCCCATTTCCTGCGGACCACCCCTGAACCGGCACGGTAGCCATGAAGACCCACCACACCCTTCCGATCGCAATCCTGCTGTGCGCCGCCTTCGCCTCCTGCGGTCGCCTGCCCACCGACAACCCCGCGGCTCCGGACCAAGCGAGCTACGACTCCGGCTACACGATTGGCTCGGGGAACCTGCAGTCGCAGGAGGACGGGCGCGGAGGCTTTGGGATAGGGTCGGGGAACGGCGTCGGGACCGGAGAAGCGGGGACGATGGATGGCGGGACGACCCCAACGGACAGCACCGGACGGGGAGTGACGATTGGCTCGGGCAACTAGGCCCTTCAAACGTGACCCAGCCGCTCGCGGCCCGATTGCTTTTTGCGCTTCCAGGTGGAGCCCCGCCAAGTGGCAAGGCACGCCGTCATCTCGGCTGAGAGACGCCGTAATGAAGAGGATGTAGCTCCGTCTGCGAGGGCATCCGGATCAGTGGACCTTC
>DASTNU010000113.1:0-5638 GCA_035720605.1 Longimicrobium sp.
CCTGCGCGGACTGCGCTCGGGTGAGTCATTGTCGTTTGGCAGGGTCCACGTGCGTGCAGTCCGCGCAGGCGGACTTCGCGATTTCCCAGCGGCGAATTTATTCGCTCCAGGCGCGGGCGGTGCGATCCCCGCTCCTGGCGCCGAGTGAAGCTCAGCGCGCCATCAGGGGCGATCCTGACGCGCCAGAGACGTGTTCGGTTTGTTCGCCTCTGGCGGGTAACATCCCGTTGCGCATCGGGTTACTCGTGTTAACCGTTCGGTCTGCGATGGCGGAGCAAACCGCACACGGGGAGGCGCGATGCAGAACTGGAGTCCCGCGGATGCGAATGGCCGGTTGAACGGGTTGGGAGTGGAAGCTCTCTCCTGCGGCCCGTAGCGCGTGACGCTGGACGGCGACGTCGAAGTCGTCGTGCTCAGCGCGGCCGACTACGCGCGGTTGACCGGCGAACCGCCGGCGGTGAGGACGCGTACTGGCCGTGGGATTGGGAGAAGCGGGAATGGGTCCTGCCGGTGGACCATGCGGTTCCTTCTTGACACCAGCGTGCTCTCCGAGCCGGTCAAGCCCCGGCCCGACCCGAGAGTGGAGGCGTGGCTGGACGAGCAGCCGCTGGAAGACCTCGCCATCAGCGCATTGTCCTTCGGCGAGATATGGGTGGGAGTCCTCCCCCTCGGGTATGGCCACCGCAGGACGTCCCTGACGCAGTGGCTATGGATGGTCCTTCCGCGCCGGTTCGCGGGCCGTATCCTGCCGGTGAACGCGGTGATCGCGCTGGAATGGGGGCGGCTGACGTTCGAGGCGAAGCGGAGGGGTCGGCCGATCGACGTCGCGGATGCGCTGCTGGTCGCGACGGCGCTGGTTCGAAAGCTCACGATCGTCACCCGCAACGAGCGCCATCTCGCGGGGTGGGGGCCTCGCGTCATCAACCCGTGGTCTGACAGGACGAGTGACTGACTTCTTCAAGGGCCACGGGCTCGGCAACGACTACATCGCGGTGGAGCTGGAGGGGCTCGGGTTCGGGCTCACGCCGCCGGCGGTGCGGCTGTTCTGCGACCGGCACACGGGGGTGGGGTCCGACGGCATCCTGGCGCGCGTGCCGTCGGAGGCGGCGGACTTCGGGGTGCGCATCTTCAACCCCGACGGGACGGAGGCGGAGAAGAGCGGCAACGGGCTGCGCATCTTCGCCGCGTACCTGCTGGAGGACGGCCGCGTGCGGGAGCGCGCGCCGTTCACGGTGGAGACGCCCGGCGGCGTCGTGCGCATGGAGATCCTGCAGCGCACGGGGGACGGCGTGCTGGTGGTGGAGGTGGAGATGGGCATCGCCTCCTTCCGCAGCGCCGACGTGGGGCTCGCCGGGCCGGACCGCGAGACGGACCACGAGCCGCTGGAGCTGGAGTCCGGAGACGTGGTGCACGTCAACACCGTCTCCGTGGGCAACCCGCACTGCGTGGTCTTTCAGGACGAGCTGGACGTGGAGACGCTGCGCCGCCGCGCCCCGCAGATCAGCACCCATCCGCGGTTCGCGCGGGGCGTGAACGTGCAGTTCGCCGTCCCCGCGGAGCCGGACGCGCTGGACGCCTGGGTGTGGGAGCGCGGCGCGGGAGAGACGCGCGCCAGCGGCAGCAGCGCCTGCGCCGTGGCCGCGGCGGCGGTGCGGCGGGGGATGGTGAGCGAGCGGCAGGTGGAGGTGCGCATGCCCGGCGGCGCGCTGCAGGTGCTCGTGCGCGAAGACTGGAGCCTGGTGCTGCGCGGCCCGGTGGAGTCCGTCTGCCGCGGCACGCTGACCGGCGGGATGCGCCGGCGGCTGGAGATGCTGGGATGAGCCTGGCCAAGCGCATCATCCCCTGCCTGGACGTCAAGGACGGGCGCGTGGTGAAGGGGATCCAGTTCGTGGGGCTGCGCGACGCGGGCGACCCGGTGGAGCAGGCGATGCGCTACGACGCCGAGCGCGCCGACGAGCTCTGCTTCCTGGACATCACCGCCAGCCACGAGGGCCGCCAGGCGATGCTGGACGTGATCCGCCGCACGGCGGACTCCGTCTTCATCCCCTTCACCGTGGGGGGCGGCATCCGCTCCATCGACGACGTCAACGCCATCCTGGGCGCCGGCGCGGACAAGGTCGCCGTCAACACCGCCGCGCTGGACGATCCCGGCCTGGTGAAGCGGGCGGCGGACCACTTCGGCTCGCAGTGCGTGGTGGTGGCCGTCGACGCGCGGCGCAGGACGGGGCCGGAGCCCTGGTGGGAGGTCTACACCCACGGCGGCCGCCGCCCCACCGGGATCGATGCCGTCGAGTGGTGCCGGCGCGCGGAGGAGCTGGGCGCGGGGGAGATCCTGCTGACCTCCATGGACCGCGACGGCACCCGCGACGGCTACGACCTGCTGCTGCTGAACGCCGTCGCCGCCGAGGTGCGCATCCCGGTGATCGCGTCCGGCGGCGCGGGGGCGCTGGAGCACCTGGACGCCGCGCTGGCCGCGGGGGCGCACGCCGTGCTGGCCGCCTCCATCTTCCACTTCGGCGAGTTCACGCTGGCCGAGGCGCGGCGCTACCTGGCGGGACGCGGGCACCCCGTACGCCCGTAGGAGCGCGCGTCCGGCGCGGCCCTTGCCATGGAGCGGGGGCACCGGACGAGTTTCCACGATGACGATGGGCCCGCTGGCGGCCACGAACGGAGGAGAGGGTACGTTGAAGCATCGGTACGAGACGAAGGCGCTCGCCCTGGCGGCGGCGCTGCTGCTGGCGCCGCTGGCCGCGTGCGGCGGCGCGGCGGCGGGCGAGAACGCCAACGGGGAGAAGGGAAAGGACAGCGCCGCCGCGGCCGACACCGGCAAGGGCGCGCAGAAGCAGGGTGCGCAGCCGGGCCGCCCCGCGGTGGCGTCCGCGCACGGCAACACCGCGGCCGAGGCGCAGCAGTGCATGCAGCGGCGGCAGGCGCGGCTGGACTCCGCCGCCAGCGCCCTCCGCGCCGATTCCACGGCGCGGCGCCCGGGCGCGGGAAAGAACCCGATCTTCGCCAAGGACGAGGGGTGGTACCCGCGGATGCCGGAGTTCCGCGACGGCGTGCTGCTGCCGTGCAACCGCATCGTGGTGTACTACGGCAACCCCAGCTCCCGGCAGATGGGCGCCCTGGGCCAGTACCCCCGGGACGAGATGCTGCAGCGCCTGGGGCGGCAGGTGGACCAGTGGCGGCAGGCGGACCCGGGCACGCCGGTCATCCCGGGGCTGCACCTGATCGCGGTCGTCGCGCAGGGCGACGCCGGCCCCTCGGGGCACTACCGCGCGCAGATGCGGGACCGGGCCGTCGACTCCATCTACCAGATGGCCAGGTCCATCAACGGAATCCTGTTCCTGGACGTGCAGGTGGGGACGGACGACATCCGCAACATCATGCCGCGCTTCGACGAGTTCCTGAAGCGTCCGGACGTGCACTTCGCGGTGGACCCCGAGTTCTACATGCGCGGAGGCGTGGTGCCCGGCCGGCGCATCGGCACGATGTACGCGGCCGACATCAACTGGGTGATGGACCACCTGACGCAGATCGTCCAGCAGAACAACCTGCCGCCCAAGGTGCTCATCATCCACCGCTTCACCCGCAACATGGTGCCCGACGTGCAGAACGTGCGGCTGCGGCCGGAGGTGCAGCTGGTGATGCACATGGACGGGTGGGGCGCGCCGTGGCTGAAGTACGACTCGTACCGCGACTACGTGGTGGCGTACCCGGCGCAGTTCACGGGGTGGAAGAACTTCTACCACAACGACACCAAGAAGGGCGACCCGCTCACCACGCCGCAGGACCTGCTGCAGCTCTGGCCGGAGCCGCTGTACATCCAGTACCAGTAGCGGCCGGGTAGATTCGGGTGGATGCGGACCGGGGCTCCTCGTCGAGAGGGGCCCCGGTTCGTTTTGGGGATACTGCAACTGGAACTGCAACCGCAACTGCTGTTTTGGGCGTGCCCCTCCGCTGCGCTCCGGGTCGGGCCCTGCGGGCGCGCATCCCTTACGCGGGCCCCTCCCCCGGCCCCTCCCCGCACAAACTGCGTGCGGAGAGGGGAGAACTGCCAAACCCCTTCACCCCCGTCACCCTACGGCGTCAGGCGCGAGAGGAGCAGGGCGCAGATGAAGCCGACGGCCGTCACCAGCGCCACCAGCGAGCCGCCCTCGCGGAAGGCCTGCGGCATCATGGTGTTGGCGAGCATGGCCAGGATGCCGCCGGCGGCGAGGGCCAGGACGCCGCTGATCACCTGCGGCGACATCCCGCCCAGCAGCCCGTAGCCCGCGACGGACGCCAGCACGCACACCACCGCCGCACCCGTCCACACGCCCGCGATGTACCGCCGCGAGCGCCCCTCGCGCCGCATGGCGACGGCGCTGCTCATGCTCTCCGGCAGGTTGCCCAGGAAGATGGCGGCCAGCAGCACCAGCCCCAGCCCGCGGCCCTCGGCGTACAGGCTGATCCCCAGCGCGGCGTTCTCGGGGATGCCGTCCAGCACGGCGCCCACCAGCAGCGCGCTGGCGACGACCACCTCCTCTTCCTGCGTCTCCGGCTTTGCGGCGGCGCCCGGCACCACGTCCTGCGGCTCGCGCCCTTCACGTTTGGGCGACTTCGCCGCCATGCGGTCCAGCAGGGCGTTCACCACCACGTAGATCACCGTGCCCGTCAGGAACCCACCCACCACGTACGTCTCGCTCCCGCTCTCGAACGCCTCTTCCATCAGGTCGTAGGTGAGCGTGGAGACCAGCACGCCGCTGCCGAACGCCACCACCGACGCCACCAGCCTCCTGGGTGGCGCGGTCACCAGGCCGATCAGCATCCCCAGGATCAGCCCTGAGCTGGCGAGGAGCCCGTAGAGCGCGGCGGTCAGCATGTGTGGCTCGGCCGGTGGAGTGGAGCGCGGAACCCGGGGCACGGCGCGCGAGATTGGTGCCGACGGCGCGGCAGCACGCGCGATCACTCGTTGCACTCGCACCTTTCGCGACGCATGCTATGGATGCTGCTGGCGCGCGGGACGGGTGTCCCGGCGCGTGCTCCATCACCCCGGCAACGTGGAGGTGCGGCGATGAGGAAGACGAGGCTGTCCCTGGACGATCTCGCGGTGGAGACCTTCGCCCCGGACGACCGCCCGGGGCGCCGCGGGACGGTGGCCGCGCACCAGTCGGGGCTGTTCACCGACGAGTGCATCAGCTGTGGTGTGCACACCGGGTGCACCGGCGGGTGCGAGACGGAGGTCCAGTGCGCTACCCAGCAGCTCTGCCCCTCGCACACCTGCTTCGGACACTGGACGTGCGAGGGCGTCAACACCTGTGCGGGCGGCACCTGCGAGTACCCGGAGTGCACCAACCCGGGCGCGGGATGCTGAAGTGCGCGGAAGAGGAACGCCCCGGCGGCCGTGCCGGCCGCCGGGGCGTCGCCTACCTTTCGATCACGGCTCCCCGTCTTCCCAGCGGACGGGGTCGCCGACGCGGATCTCGCCGTCGTCCAGCACCGCCGCGAAGACGCCGCCGCGCCAGTCCGGGCGCATGGCGGCCTGCAGGCCGGGAAGGACGTCGTCCATCAGCTTGCACGGGGTGAGCTCGCCGCCGATCTGCAGGCGGCACGCGCCGATGCGCAGCACGCGCCCGCGGGTGTGCGGCAGGCGGAT
>DASTNU010000114.1:0-3124 GCA_035720605.1 Longimicrobium sp.
CACGGCCTTTTTTCGTCCGCAGGCCGCGGCGCGTGTGCAGGCACGCGCCGCGGCTTTCCGTTTTCCCAGGAATCGAGACCTCACACATGAACGCGAGAGGGGCCGCATGGCACCGAGAAAGAATCAGGCTCAGCCTGCAGGGAGCCACGGCTGGGACCCGGTGGCGGACTGGTACGCCGGCTGGGTGGGCGCGGAGGGGAGCGAGCACCACCGCCGCCTGGCGATCCCCGCCCTGCTGGAGCTGCTGCACCCCGCGCCCGGCGAGCACGTGCTGGACGTGGGGTGCGGGCCGGGCGTGCTGGCGCCGCACGTGTCGGCCGCCGGCGCGCGCTACACGGGCGTTGACGACAGCCGCAGGCTGATCGCCTTCGCGCGGCGGCACCACGGCGCGCACGGACGCTTCCTGCCGGGCGATGCGACGCGGCTGCGGGAGCTGCCGGAGATGGCGGCGGGCGCGTTCCACGCGGCGGCGTTCCTGCTGAGCATCCAGGACATCGACCCGCTGGAAGGCGCGCTGGAGTCCGCGGCGTGGGCGCTGCGCCCGGGCGGGCGCGTGGTGATCCTGATGACGCACCCGTGCTTTCGCGTTCCCCGGCAGAGCGGATGGGGATGGGACGTGCAGCGGCGCCTGCGCTACCGGCGCGTGGACCGCTACCTCACCCGCCTGGCGGTGCCGATGAAGCGCTACGGCCGCGGCGGCGCCACCCGCAGCTACCACCGGCCGCTGGGCGAGTACGTCAACGGCCTGGCCGCGCAGGGGCTGCTGGTGGACTGCGTGCGCGAGATCCCCTCGTTCAGGACGCACCCGCCCGGTCCCCACGCAAAGGCGGAGCGCGCCGCCATGCGCGAGATCCCGCTCTTCCTGGCACTGCGCGCGGTGAAGCCGGGGTGAAATCGAGCTCGCAGCCACGGTTTTCTCTCATACCCAAACCGAAAAGACCTTGCTCACGCAGAGGAAACAGAGGAAGCAGAGAAACCGCGGCGTTCTGCTTCCTCTGCTTCCTATGCGTGATGCATTCTTTTTCAGGATTCGGTATCGAGCCCGTGACGCGCTCAGCCGCGCCGCGCCTCCCAGCGGCCGTGGATGTCCGTCGTGGGGCCGCCGGGAAGGGTGATGATGCACTGCATCGTCCCCACGATGTGGCTGGCCGACTGCAGGCTGCCCGTGTAGCGGCAGGTATCGACCGTGAACCAGACGGTCATCGCCCCCACCGTGCCGGCGCCACTCCCCTGGCCGGCGCTGCTGCCGGTGCGCCCGTCGGTGGTGCACGTGCCGTCCTGGCGAAAGCCCACCGCCAGCGAGTCTCCCTGCACGTCGAAGCGGAAGGTGCCGCGGCTGCGGCAGTTGTAGCGGCTGTTCCCGATCCCGACCTCTTCCTCGTATGCCCAGTCGCCGTCGATCCCCAGGCGCGTGAGGTTGGGGCCGAAGTTCACGCGGCGCAGCTCGCGCAGGCGGCCGTCGTCCTCCGCGCCCTCCACCAGCTCATAGCCCATCAGCGCCAGGATGCGCCCGCGGAGAAAGAGCGGGCGCGCGTTGCCGTACCAGTCCACGCAGCTGGCGCGGCACCCGTCGTCCGCCTGCCGCGGATCACCGGCGGCCAGCTCGCCCATCTCGGTGAGGTCGAAGTCGCGGTTGCGCAGGAAGAGGATGGACGCCGAGCCCAGCCGCAGCTGCTCGTACCCGGGACGGTCGCCGCCGCGGATGGGGAGCCCCAGCACGCCGGCGTCCTGCGCGTCCGGGCGATAGAAGAAGCCGTGGGTGCGCGTCTCGCCCTGCGAGGCGCCGGCGCGGGTGTAGCGCTGCGCCAGCCGCGCCGTGGGCCCCAGCCGCACCCCGCTGAAGTGCAGGTCGCGCCCGTCCGTGCCGATCACCACCGCGCCGGAGCCCATCGCCTCGATGCGGTCCACCGAATGCGGCGGCCGCAGCTCCGTGACCGGGGTCGTATCCGCCCATCGCACCCCGAACAGCTGCGTGCGGCCGGACTGCGGGCTCCCCCAGCCGGTGCCCTGGCCGTAGAGCAGCCACTCGCCCACGTAGCGGTTCTGCAGGGAGCCGTCTCCCTGCGGAGTGGGAAGGTCGCGGTACCGCTCGTTGCGCGCGGCGCGGCTGCCGTCGCCCAGCGCGGTGAGCGGAAGGCGCAGCAGCGCCAGGTCGCCCGTCGCCCGCTCGGCGCCCCACATCCCCTCCCCCGCCCCTTCGGCCGCGACCAGCACGTTCAGGTGGCCGTCGCCGCTCTCCAGGAACGAGAGCTGGTCCACCGGCGCGCCGCTCACCCGCAGCCCCGTGGGCGCGGAGCCGTCCAGCGGCATGCGGTACAGGACGGAGCGGGGCGCGTCGTCCTCCTCCTCCTCGTTCCAGTCGGGATACTGCGTGGTCCACACGTACACCGAGGTGGGCGAGACGTAGAACACCCGCCCCTCCGGTCCGTACAGCGCCGTCGCCTGGCACTCCATCTCCTCTCCCGCCAGCTCGCAGACCGTCACCGTGTGCAGCGTCAGCTCGTCGTAGAGGCTCACCCGGCCGGCGGGGCGGTAGACGCGGGTGGCGGCGGCGGTGCGGCGCCACTCGCTCTCCGGTCCGCTCCAGCGGCGCATGGCGGGAAAGCTCTCCAGCGGGTCCTCCGCCTCCGCGTCCGCCCAGATGGGCGCGTAGAAGATGAGGCGGGTGCCGATGAGGCGGCTGGCGTAGTTGCGCGACGAGTAGTAGTCGCCGGAGATCAGCTGATAGGTGGCGCGGTGGGTGAGGCGGCCGGCGGGATCGATGCGGAAGATGCCCAGCTCGGTGCCCCCGCGCTCGTAGCTGTAGCCGATGACGACCACCTGGTCGCCGGAGACGAGCAGCTCGTCGAACCAGGAGCTGCTCGGATTGATGTCCGGCCCGAACGCGTCCACCGCCGACACAGGCTCCAGCGCGTTGCCGCCGATGCGCACGGTGAACAGCCGCCCGCGGCGCAGGATCACCAGGTAGTCGCCGTGCACCTTGACGATGCCGCCCTCGTCCACCCCGGCGTGCTGCACGTTGGTGACGGATTCCGCCCCCTGCGCGGCGGCAGCGGCCGCCGCGGGCGCCTCCTGCGCCACCGATGCCGCCTCCTGCACCGGCGGGGGCGCAGTCACCTGTCCC
>DASTNU010000115.1:0-4181 GCA_035720605.1 Longimicrobium sp.
TCACCGCCGCCACCCCGGGATCGCTCGACTGCCAGGTGGCGCCGGCGACCGTCCGTCCCGCGTCGTCCACCGCCGCCAACTGCACCGTCGTGCCCGTCGGGAGCGTCGCGCCGGTGGGGGTTACCGCCACGCCGCCCGCCGGCGCCGTGGCGACGATGCGCGCCACCTCGGGTTCGTTCCCGGGCTGCGGGGGAGCGGCGGGATTACCGCCGCACGCCGCGAGTGCCGCCAACAGCGGCGCGGACAGCACAACGGAACGTGGAGAGCGACGCGCGCGGGAAGCGCGGACCGAAGGCCGGAGGGGGTGCATGGGGATCACCTCATTGGGAAAACCAGCGTGGCGCGGCGGGATGTCGGCGCCATCGCCCCCGCCGCGAGTCCGAGGGTGACGTCGTTGACCGGGAGGGATTTTGGCCGTCAGCAGAAGGGAGTATCGGGTGCCTGAACAAGTAGGGTTTTACGAGGGATGCGCAATTGGTGGAATGGCTGACAGGAGAATTACCGACAGGCGGCATTGCACAGATGTCGGCCGCGCTACTCCATTACGGCCGGACTCCCGCCGGGACAGGTGGCGTGCTGCACCAGCGGGCCCGTGAAGCGCGCGGCCCCCCAAGCGGCGGAGCCACTCGCGCGTGGCGGCGTTCAGCACTCCGTTACTGCAAAGGTCTGGAATGGGCGAGCCGCATCATCGACCACGGGGAACGAGTTCCGTGGACCGATCGGTCAGGAATGCTGGCTTGCAAGCGGGCCTCATCAGCGGCTGCGCAGCGCAGTGGCCGAGGGTGTCCATATTCACGAGTCCGGTTCACCCGCCTCTCCGCACTCTACTAGCCGACTTCATCGAACCGTTGGAGACAATCTGGTACCAGCCAACTTTATTTCTGAGGGCATGGCGGAAACCCCCGCGTTTGCTGAATTGCCACCAGCCAACTTTGTTCGTTGACCACACCCGCCGCTACTCCCACCGCCCCTGGGCTCGCTCCCGGTGCCCGTCATCCCCGCGCGGTGCGCGCGAGCAGGCTCTTCCCCGCCAGCAGCGCGGCACCGGTCGACAGCAGCGGGCGCAGGCGGCGTCCCGTGGCGCCGCGCCCCGCCAGCGCAGCCACGGCCAGCGCTCCCGCCCCCAGCAGTGCCGCCGCCGCTGCATGGGCCTCGAGCGCCTGGTACGCACTCCAGCGTCTCGCCTTCGCCCCGAAGACGCCACGCACTCCGCCGTCGTGCTCCACCGGCGCGTACAGGTTGTTGGGAGCGTCCGCGCTCTTCGGACGATCGCCCCGCTGGCTGAGGAATCCCATCTGGTGCTGCAACAGGTCCACCAGCCGCGGGCTGATCCGCTCCGCCACCGATAGCAGCTTCCCCGCGCCACCGACGAACGCGTCGCGCTCGTTTCCCTCCGCCGCGCGCAGGATGACCTCCACCGCCAGCTCGGGCTGGTAGACGGGTGGGATCGGTTGCGGCGCCACGCCCGTCTGCGTCTTCGCCTTCTCGAAGAGCGGCGTGTCCATGGCGGATGGCTTCACCAGCGTCACCCGCACGGTGGAGCCGGTGTGGCGCAGCTCCATGCGCAGCGAGTCCAGCCACCCCTTGAGCGCGTGCTTCGCGGCGCAGTAGGCGCCCTGGAGCGGCACCCCGCGGTCGGAGAGCACGCTTCCGATGCAGATCAGCGCGCCGCCGGTCTGCTCCAGGTGCGGAAGCGCCGCCCGGGCGCAGTGGACCTGCCCCATGAAGTCGACCTCCAGCACCCGGCGGAAGTCCTCCAACGGCTGCTCACGGAAGGTTGCATAGGCGCTCACGGCCGCCGTGGTCACCCAGGTGTCGATGCGTCCGAACGCCTCCACCGCGCGGGACGCGAGGGCCTCCACCTGCGCGTAATCGGCAACGTCGGCCGGGACCGCCACGGCCTGCCCGCCCTCGCGGCGGATCGCTTCCGCCGCCGCCGCCAGGTCGAGCGTATTGCGCGCCGCGAGCACAACCCGCGCGCCACGACGCGCCGCTTCGCGCGCCGTCGCCAGCCCGACGCCGCTGGAAGCGCCCGCCACCACCATCACCTGCTCACCGATCGGTCTGGGCATCGCTTCCTCCCCTGGAGATCGTCGCCGCCCCGTACGCCGGCGCAAAGCGCGTTCCCCGGCGGGAGCGGAGACCAGGCTCCTCGCGATCGAGCTGCCAGCACCCTCGCCGGCAGCGGACTCGGCCCGGATGGTGTCTCCGACGGATTGACCCCATCGGGTTTTTCTGGCAGATTTGTCCGCGCACCGACCGATCACGGGCACGTGGCCGCTGGTGCGGTGTGCGCCAGGACACATCCCTCCGCCCCCTCCCCCGTTCCGAGAGAGTTCGCCATGCGCAAGCTGAAGCTCGACGTGCAGAACCTGGAGATCGAGACGTTCGACACCGCTCCCGCCGCGCCCGGCAGGGGTACGGTGGAGGCGTACGTGACGGGTTTCATGGGCACCGACCCCTGCTACACCTGCGGCGACACGACCTGCATCGGCACCCACGACGGCAACGTCTGCACGTACAACTTCACGTGCAACTGCGAGACGAGGCCCGGGCCCACCGCGGAAAGCTGCCCCTGCTATCCGGAGGGATAGCGCGGCCTGCGCGGCGGAGCCCGGCGCATCCGTCGTCCGGAACGCACGAAAAGAGAGGCCCCGCATCGAACGCTCGATGCGGGGCTGCGTGCATTGCCGGTGTCCGCGGCAGGACTCGGGCGCCTGGATGCGGCGGCCCTACGCCCCGGCCGCCGCGAGCGGTGCGGGGACGCCGGGGGCGCCGAACGCGCGCGCGAACTCCCGGCGAAGCAGGAAGAGGCTCAGCGCGAGCTGCCCCCACACCGTGGCCGCCGACAGCACCCACACCCAGGTCATCCGGAAGCCCGGGAGGGTGGAGAGGATGATCGCGGGGACGATCAGCACCGCCATGCGGATGGCGGACGCGACGAGCGAGGGGACGGTGTTGCCGAGCGCCTGGAACATGCTCGACGCCACGAAGACGATCCCGGAGGCGACGAAGTTCCAGGAGATGATCTGCAGGTACACGGTCCCGGCCTGCACGACCGCAGGGTCGCCGGTGAAGAACTCCACCATCCCCCGGGCCCAGAGGTGCACGGCCGCCGTGATCACCAGCGTGGTGGCGGCCGCCATCATGGCCGCGTCGCGGAACACCGCGCGCACGCGGTCGGGGAGCCGGGCGCCCACGTTCTGCCCGGCGACCGGGGCCACCGCGAAGGCCAGCGCCACCACGGGCATGAAGGTGGCCTGGATCACCCGCATCCCGATTCCGAAGCCCGCCTGCTCGGCCGCGCCGAAGGGGCGGGCCAGGGTGTAGACGACGGCCTGGTACAGCGCCATCATCGCGAACTCGAAGCCCGCGGGAAGGCCGATGCCGAGCAGCCTGCGCCAGGGGGCCAGCCGCGGCCGGGTGCCGGCGAGCGAGAAGCGGAGCCACGCGTCGGGGCGGACGAAGTGCGTGGACAGCCATCCCAGCGCCAGGACGATGGAGATGAGCGAGGAGAGCG
This sequence comes from Longimicrobium sp., assembly GCA_035720605.1. Lineage (GTDB taxonomy): Bacteria > Gemmatimonadota > Gemmatimonadetes > Longimicrobiales > Longimicrobiaceae > Longimicrobium. The sequence goes on from DASTNU010000115.1 coordinate 3,521, forward strand.
CGGCGCCGGCCACGCCGAGCGGACGCCCCGTGCCCCATCCGAAGATGAGGAACGGGGCGAGCGCCATGTTCGCCACCACGCTCACCGACGAGATCACCATCGGCGCCCGGAACTGGCCGATGCCGCGCAGCGCCGCGCTCATCACGCCGAGCGGAAACTGCAGGGCCATCGCCGGGATGAACCAGACCAGGTAGTCGCGCGCCGCGCCGGCGGTGGCCGCGTCGGCGGCCATCGCGCGGGTGTACGCGTCCAGGCCGAGCATCCCGGTCACCAGGAAGGCCAGCGCCGTGGCCAGCGAGAGCCCCAGCGACTGGTTGAACAGGTGGCTCGCCTCCGCACCGTCCCGGCGACCCGCCGCGTGCGAGATCAGCGTGGTGGCTCCCACGCCCAGCATCTGGCCCAGCGCCAGCACGATGAAGGAGAGCTGCCCGGCGATGGAAACGCCGGCCACGGCCGCGGTGCCCAGACGTCCCACCCAGTAGAGGTCGATCAGGAAGTACAGCGTCTGAAAGACCATCATCACGAGCATGAAGCCCGTCGTGGAGAGGAGGTGGCGCGTAACGGGGCCGGTGGTCAGGTCCTTCATGAGGTGCGGGCCGGGGGAGGAAGGGGAAGGAGCGGCGAGCCGGTGCGGGAGCCCTGCGCGAAGGGACGGCGGGAG
>DASTNU010000116.1:0-3974 GCA_035720605.1 Longimicrobium sp.
AGGAGGTGCTGCCGGGAATGCTGCAGCACCTGGAGCAGCAGGCGGAAGCCAAGCGCCTGGAGTTCCGGGTGGAGATCCCCGCCGGGCTGCCGCCGGTGGAGACGGACGCGCAGCGGCTGCGGCAGGTGATGACCGCGCTGGTGAGCAACGCCGTCAAGTTCACGCCGCGGGGGGCGGTGTCGGTTCGGGCGGGGGTGGCGGAAGAGGGGGGATGGATGGAGATCGCGGTGCGGGATACCGGACCCGGCGTGCCGGCGCAGGACGGCGAGCGCATCTTCCACCCGTTCGAGCAGGTGGACGAAGGCGCGCGCTCCGATTCGGTGAACCGGGGCACCGGCCTGGGGCTCACCATCGCGCGCCAGCTGGCCCGCCGCCTGGGCGGCGACATCGTGCTGCGCGACGGCGATGCGCCCGGCGCCGAGTTCGTGCTGCGCCTGCCGCTGGAGGCGCCGGGTCCGGCCTCCTGAGCGGGCATCCTGCCCCCCGCCGTCCGCTGCAGGATCTGCTCGACTCATACCGATCTCCCCAATCCCCCGTGCACTCGAGGGACGAGCAGTTTCGACGCAGAGGGCGCGGAGAAAAACAGAGAGGACGCGGAGAACGATGCAGTTCTCCGCGTCCTCTTCTTGTTGCCCCCGCGCCGTCTGCTTGAACCGTTCTTTTGACGGCGCACGATACCTTGAAATCTGGTAGCGGGTGAGGGGAAAAAGAGGACTGCGCCTCGATCGCGTGGCAGGTCCAGGTGTGTGCGATCAGCTTGTGACTTTCCCTATCCAGCGTCCACCGCCACTGGTATCTTGCCTCCAGGCGGAGACCCCGGAACCGGCAAACGGCCGGGCGTGGGGGCCGCCATCCAAGGGAAAGGCAGGGCACCATGGGTATTTTCGGCAAGATCCTCGGGTCACTCGGGCTGCGCGAAGAGAAACCTGCGGCGCGGCCCACGGCTCCCCCTGCGGGTACGCCCGCCCCCGGCGCCGCGCCCACCGCGGCACCTCCGGCTCCGGTGGCAGTACCCGTCGTCGACGTCGAAGCCCACATGGAGAGTCTCGCGGCCAAGGTCGGGCACCCCGTCAACTGGCGCCACTCCATCGTGGACCTGCTCTCGCTGCTGGACATCGACAACAGCTATGCCGCCCGCAAGGAGCTGGCTGTGGAGCTGGGCTGCCCGCCCGAGCTCATGGACGACTCGGCGCAGATGAACATGTGGCTGCACAAGACCGTCCTCGCCCGCATCGCCGCCAACGGCGGGAAGGTGCCCCAGACTCTCCTGGATTGAAGGGAACCCCCACCAGTCCGGAGGACAGGCACATGAACGCGACGGACATTCTCGCCCAGGCGGGCGGAATTCAGGCGGTGGCCCAGCAGCTGGGTATCAGCGAGGCCGAGGCGACGAGCGGTGCCGCCGCGCTGCTGCCCGCGATCCTGGGCGGCTTTCAGAACCAGGCGCAGGCAGGCCCGGACGGCCTGGCGGGCCTGGGTGGCCTGCTGACCCAGCTGGGCGGCGGCGCCCTGCTCGACAACGTGGTGGGACCGGAGCCCACCGACGTGGGCTCGGGCAACAACGTCCTGGGCCAGATCTTCGGCTCCAAGGACGTGAGCCGGACGGTCGCGCAGGACGCTTCGGCACGGTCCGGCCTTTCGCCGGAACTGCTCAAGCGCATGCTGCCCCTGCTGGCCATGCTGGTCACCGGCTACCTGGCGAAGCAGCGTGCCGGGGCCTCGCCGGCGCAGGCGCCGGCCGGGCAGGGCGGGTTGGGCGGCCTGCTGGGCGGGCTCATGGGCGGTCAGGCAGGCGGTGGCGGCAACCCCCTGAACGACCTCCTGAAGATGGCCGGCCAGGCGCTCCGCTAGCGCCAGCCATCGAGAGGCTCCCTGCCCGTGTCGAGCCCCGGCCGCCGTCGCGGCCGGGGCTTGGCGCGCGCGGATTCGGTGAACCGCGGCACCGCCCGGGCCTCACCGTGGCGCGCCGCCTGGCCCGCCGCTAGCGGCGACGGCGGCGCGCCCGGCGCCGAGATCGTGCTGCGCCTGCCGATGTAGCTCTCTCCCGCCCCCTTTCCTGGCTCGAACCTCGGGGGCACGTCGGCTGGAATCTCACTGCGCGCGCCTCCCCATCCCCCGACCCCTTCCCCCGTAAACCGCACGGGGAGAACTTCCGGGGAACGAGCGGCGCATGCCGGCGCGGGAAGAGGACCCCGCGGACGCAGTGAGCATCCTCCCACCTGCTGCTTCTCGCACTCTCGCACTCTCGCGCTTTTCCCCATGCAACCATTCGCGCCGCCCGCGCCACTCAAGCACGCATGAGAGCCGAAGCCGCCGCGGTACCCGACCACGCGCTCGCGCAGGCGCTGCTCCTCCGGGGGGATGAACAGGCCTTTCGCGAGCTGTACGCCCGGCACACGCCGCGGCTGTACCAGCTGGTGCTGCGCATCGTCGCCGGGGCGGAGCACGACGCGGAGGACGTGGTGCAGGAAACCTGGATCCGCGCCACCGAGGCGCTGGGCGGGTTTCGCTGGGAGGCGGCGTTCGGCACCTGGCTCACGGGGATCGGCATCAACGTCGCCCGGGGGCTGCTGCGCAAGCAGGGCCGCTGGCAGCCGCTGGAGGCAGCGGCCGAGCCCTGGCGCCCGCCGCCGCACGACGGCGAGCGCATCGACCTGGAACGGGCGGTCGCGCTGCTGCCGGCGGGCTACCGCGCGGTGCTGGTGCTGCACGACGTGGAGGGCTACACGCACGAGGAGATCGGCGAGCGGCTGGGGATCGCCCCCGGCACCTCCAAGAGCCAGCTCTCTCACGCACGCAAGGCGCTCCGGCGCATGCTGGAGCCGACGAAGGAAGGACGCCATGAGCACGCATGACCACGGTCCGCAGGAGGACGAGCTGACCCCCGAGCTGCACAGCGCGCTGCAGGCGCTGCCCCGCGAGCGGGACCCCGGGCAGCTGCTGGAGGAGCGCACCGTCCGCGCGCTCAAGGACAGGGGGATGATCGAGACGGCGCGGCCCGGCGGGCGCATCCGCCGCATCCCGCGCTCGTGGCTGGGCGGCGCCGCGGCGGCGGGGATCGCCCTGTTCGCCGGCGGCGTGGCCATGGGGCAGTGGATGGGCGCGCGCGCCACCGCCGACGTCGTCCAGGCGGTGCAGGCGCAGAACGAACGGCAGGCCGCGCTGCTGGTGCAGCAGACGGGCTCCGCCTACGTGGACGCGCTGGAGCAGATGGCGGCCCTGTCGGACAGCGGGCGCGCGGCGACCACCGCCGAGGGCCGCGAGGTGGCGACGAAGATGCTGCGCGCCGCCGCCGGCGAGCTGGTGCGGATCGCCCCGGACGATCCCATCGCGGGTGCGGTGCTGGCCGGGTTCCAGCGCGCGGACTCCGCCCGGACGGCGGGGAGCGGGCAGACGCAGCGGGTGGTGTGGTTCTGAAACTGAAAGTGCCAAGTGCCAAGTGCCAAGTGCCAAGGAACGGCAGGGAACCCGCGCACGAACACTTGGCACTTGGTACTTGGCACCAGGCACTTCTTCTACGGGAAAACTCCCATGACGGCACGATATGCAGTGACCGCCGCCGCCTTCCTCGCGGCGATGGCCTTCGGCTCGCAGGCGGTTGCGCAGCGGTGCGAGGGCGGGACGCGGATCGCGGACCTGGGGTTCGACGACCTGGGCGGATCGGTCTCCATGCACCAGCAGAACGAGGAACGCCCGCGCTGGGAGTTCGGCGGCGAGCCGGTGATCGGCGGGGTGCGCAGCAATGGCCCCGGCGGCGGCCGCCTGCGCGACGGCGACGCCATCGTGGCGGTGGACGGGCAGCTGATCACCACCCGCGAAGGCGGGCGGCGCTTCACCGCGATCGATCCCGGCGACCGGGTGCGGCTCTCCATCCGGCGCGGCGGGCGGGTGCAGGACGTGACGGTGGTGGCGGGCTCGCGGTGCCTGCGCCCGCCCCGGCCGCCGCAGCCGCCGAGGCCACCCCAGCCGCCGCA
>DASTNU010000117.1:0-7547 GCA_035720605.1 Longimicrobium sp.
CCCTCCACCGCCACCGTCTGCATCTCCGTGAACTGGATGCCGGCGGGGCGGTAGACGCCCCGGACGCCGTCCCCATCCACCAGGTACGCGAACACGCCCTCGGGGCCGGCGGCGGCGCCGCGCACGGAGCCGTACAGCAGCGACAGCCGCTCGTCGGACGCGGATCCCCACTCCCACGAGACGTCGCGCCACACGCCCCAGTTGTGGTCGTGGTACGCCTGCGCGCCGCGGACCGCCTCGCACCGCGGCAGGCAGACCGTGCCCTCCGCGCGGGCGTGCAGCGCGGGGGCCACGTAGCCGGAGACCAGCTCCGTCCCGCCGATGTCCGTGGGCGGAAAGTAGCGGCGCGGCGAGGGGCGGAGGCGCAGGTCCACGCGCACCCCGCCCGCGTCCGCCGCCACGCGGTACGCATCGCCCTCCACCCGCGCGAACGCGCGCTCGCCGAAGCGCAGCTCCGGCGACGCGGTGTCGAAGCGCACCTGCTCGCCGGGGAGGTCGCGCGTGAGGGAGCGGTGCGTGCCGTCCGGCTGGCGCACGGTGAGGAGGATGCGCCCGCCCCAGCGCCCGGGGACGCCCACCTCGCCCGCCACCATCAGCGTCACGTAGATCCAGCGCCGCTCGTCCAGCACCACGTTGAAGTAGTGCCACTCCGCCCAGGTGCTGTCCCGCACGGGAGGAAGGTGAAAGCGGTCGATCTCCCGCAGCAGCCCGGGCGCGTCCGGCGAGGTCCAGCGGCGGTCCGCGTCGCTGTCCATCCACCGCCCCGAGAGCAGGTCGGGCGACGCGCCCGCCGCCCGTGCCCGCGACGGGATCTCGCCCGTGGCGATGGCTTCGATGCGGCGGCCGCCGGCGTACACCTCCACCTGCTTGCCGTCCAGGATGGGGCTGGCGGAGCGGATGCCGTGCTCCGCCCGCCCCCGCGGCGACTCCAGCAGGTTGCGCTGCAGAAAGCGCGCGTGGTCGATCCCCAGGAAGAGCGACGAGACGCCGCCGGCCTTCAGCATCTCCGCGCTGATGCCGGCGGGGGCGACCACCACGTCGCCGCCGCCCACCAGCTCGCGGTCGCGCGCCTGCTCCAGCATGGCCTCGCCCACGGCCAGCAGCACCACCATCACCGCCACGCCCAGCGCGTAGCCGCCCAGGAGAAAGAGAGCGCGCGCGGGGCGGTTGCGCAGCTCGGCGACGGCCAGGCGCAGGATCATCCCGGCGTCCCCCCGCGCACCACCCGTCCGTCCGCCATCTCCACCCGCCGCCCCGCCCGCTCCGCCACGTGCGCGTCGTGGGTGACGATGACCAGGGTGGTGCCGTCCGCGTTCAGCCGCTCGAAGAGGGCGATGATCTCGTCGCCGGTGCGGCGATCCAGCTCGCCGGTGGGCTCGTCGGCGAAGACCACCTCCGGCCGGTTGGCCAGCGCCCGCGCGATGGCCACGCGCTGCTGCTCGCCGCCGGAGAGGTGCGGTGGCCGGTGGCCGGTGCGGTGCCCCAGCCCCACGTACTCCAGCAGCTCGCGCGCGCGGCCGCGGCGCTCCCGCGCGGGGACGCCGGCCTCCGCCATCGGCAGCTCCACGTTCTCCGCGGCGGTGAGGACGGCAAGGAGGTGGAAGCGCTGGAAGATGAAGCCCACCTTCCGCAGCCGCAGGGCGGAGCGGCGGCCTTCGTCCAGCGCGTAGACCGACTCGCCCAGCAGCTCCACGCTGCCGCTGGTGGGCGGTTCGATGCCGGCGAGCACGTTCAGCAGGGTGCTCTTGCCGCACCCCGACGGCCCCGCCACCGCCACGTGCTCGCCACGATCGACGGCGAGGTCCACCCCGCGCAGCGCGTGCACGGCGTCGCCCCGATAGGGGAACTCCTTGATGACCTGGCGGGCGTGGATGACGTGGGACACGGTGAAAAAAGTGCGTGAGTGCGTGAGTGCGTGAGTGCGTGAGTGCGTGAGTGCGTGAGTGCGTGAGTGCGTGAGTGGTACTCGTCGGTAACGGTGTAGTGCGTGCGGCCGGTTCTCTCCCGGCGGTTGAAACCGCTGCTGCAAATTCACGAAGTCCGCCTGCGCGGACTGCTCATGCCGCGCGCCTTGTTCCGTGCACGAGGTCGCCCTCCGAGCAGTTGAAGCCCCGCGCCGTTTGCGGGGCTTTCCGCTGTGGTAGCCGCGGCTTTAGCCGCCCGGGACGGGGCGGGCTGGGCGTCGCGAGGCCGGGTCCCGGCGCGGGGATCGTCTGCACGCCCCTACTCCGCCTCCTCGCGCAGAGCCTGCCCCAGCGGTGTGTGCGTGGCGTTCCACCCCGGCAGCAGCCCCGCCAGCGCGCCGACGGCGATCACGATCCCCATCGCCAGGAGCACGCGGGCAGGCTCCCAGGCAAAGAAGGTCATCTTCGCCGGGATGCCGGGAAAGCCCAGGAGGATGCGGTCCAGCCGCCCCGCCATCCACAGCCCCAGCGGCAGCCCCATCAGGCACCCGATCCCCGCCAGCACCAGCCCCTCCACCACCACCGCCAGCAGCACCCGCCCGCGCGCCACCCCCATCGCCCGCAGCGTGGCGATCTCGCCGAAGCGCTCCCGCACGCCGATGGTGATGATGGTGGACACCAGCAGCGCCGTCACCACCAGCGCGATGCTCCCCAGGATCGTCGCCAGCTGCTGGAAGTAAAGGAGCCGCCGGTCCATCTCCGCCATCAGCTCCCGCGTGGAGTACGTCGAGACCTCCGGCACCGCGGCGGTGATGCGGTCCGCCAGCGAGTCGCCATCCACCCCTTCCGCCGCCGCCACCCCGAAGAGCGACACCTCGCCCGGCCGCCGCGTGGTCCGCTGCACCTCCGCGATCGGCATGGCGATCGAGCGCTGGTCCGCGTAGTCGTAGAGGAAGTCCGCCACGCCGCTCACCCGGTACGCCCCCGTCTGCCGCGCGCGCCCCAGCGACACGTCCAGCTCCGCCGCCAGCCGGATGGTGTCCCCCACCCGCAGCCGCTCCGCGAGGGCCAGCGGCTCGCTGACCGCCACCTCGCCGGGACCGGGCTCGCGGCCGTCCACGATGCGGTAGAGGAACTGCGACCGCGGATCGATCCCCGAGGTGAACAGCGGCTCCCCGGCGCTGTCGCCGCGGGCCAGGTAGAACTGCGCGCCCAGCACCGGCGCCACCGCGCGCACCCCCGGCACCGCCGCGATCCGCCGCCCCACCTGGTCCCCTCCCGCGATCCCCGCCTCGCTGTCGAAGGGGAGGCTGCCGCGCGGGGTGACGCGCAGCCCGTAGCCGCTCACCCCCAGCAGGTCGCCGAACGAGCCGGTCAGCCCCGACGCCAGCATGGTCATGTCCAGCAGCAGCGCCGCGGAGACGGCGATCCCCGCCAGCGCCAGCGCCGTCCGCCCCCCGCGGCGAAAGAGCCCACGCAGAAAGGCGGAGACGATCACCGCTCGCCCAGCTTCTGCGGGGCCACGCGGACCACGCGCCACGCCGCCAGCGCCCCCGCCGCCGCCCCCAGCGCCAGCCCCAGCAGCGCGGCCAGGAGGACGATGCGGGGCGTGACCAGCGCGAACCGGAGGGTGGTGTCGTAGACCCGCGCGTAGTGGGCGTTGACGACGCGCGCCGAGACCACGCCCAGCCCCGCGCCCACCGCCGATCCCACCACCGCGATGGCGATGGCCTCCAGCACGATGGCGCGGAAGACGGTGGAGCGGCTGACGCCGATGAGCCGCAGCACGCCCATGTCGCGCCGCCGCTCGTCCACGCGGATCACCATCACGCACAGGAGGAAGATGGCGCTGGCCAGGATGGTGACGATGCCGATGGCGTCGTGAAAGCGCGAGACGACGGCGAAGGTGGCGCTGGTGCGCTCCGCCAGCGCCGCGCTGCCGTAGGCCCGCGTGCCGAATGCCACGCTCTCGATCCACCGCGCGGCCGAGTCCGCGTCCGCGCCCGGCGCCAGGACGACGGCGAAGCGGTCCACGCGGTCGCGGGTAGGGAGCATGGCCTCCAGGTCCGGGAGGTGGAAGCGCACCTCGTAGTCGTTGCGGGCGATGCGGTTGGGGTCCGCCTCCCGCTCGAAGACGCCGGCCACGACGAACGGACGCGGCGCGGCGGTGCCGGCCAGCGCCCGCACCCGCACCGTGTCGCCCACGGCCAGCGGCACGCTCTCCGCCAGCCGCCGCTCCACCAGCATCTCCGGAAGCGGCGCCGCGGCGGGGGGAGCTCCCGCCTGCAGCGCCGCGGCGACGATCATCGCGATCACGTCGGTTTCCTCCGCACGCCGCAACCTATGCGCTGCAATCCCTGGGCGTCCAGCAACCGAAAAAAGAATCTGTCTCACACGGAGTCAACAGAGTCAACGGAGTCTGCCCTCGCCGAGTCCGCGGATCCTCTCTCATCCATCCCAGAAGAGATGGAGAGAAGGATAGTTCTCGCGCGAGAGACGACTCCGCTGACTCCGTTGACTCCGTGTGAGGCCATTCTTCTGCGGCCCGGTAGCAGGAATGGGGTCACTTTCCGCGCCAAAGGGATCGCGTTAGATTGTCTGCTCCCGAAACACTTTCGCGCCGGAGCGTCCCGAACGCTGCGGCGCGCGGCGTTTCAGGCGCCTGATCATTCTCCCGCCACTTTCGTCTCCGTCTTTGCAGGCATGAAAAACCTCTCGGTCGCCGCGCGTCTGCTGGTGTTCGGCGCGCTCGGCATCTTCCTGGTGCTGTGCGTGGGCACGGCCGGACTGCTGGGGCTGCGCCGCACGGGCGCGGCCCTGGCGGACGTGACCCGCACCGCCTCGGCGATCCGGCTGCAGGGCGACGTGGACATGATGCACGACGCCATCCGCGCCGACGTCTACCGCGCCGTCGCCAGCCCCGCCGCCGCGGCGGAGGCTCGCGCCGCCTTCGACGCCGACGTGGCGCGGATGCGCCAGGCGCTGCAGTCGCTGGCGGGGGCGGACGGCGGCGCCGCGGCCGAGGTCGCGGGAGTGCGCGGCAGCCTGGACGCGTACGTGAACGCCGGCGCGGCGCTCATCGCCGCCGCCACGGGCGACCGCGACGCCGCCGTGGGCGGAATGGGCGCGTTCGAGGCGAGCTTCGAGCAGCTGGCCACGGACCTGGGCGCCCTGACGGACCGCATCGAGGCGCGCGCCGCCGGCGCGGAGTCCGGCGGGCGCCGCGCCGCGCGCACCGCGCTGATGGCCATGCTCGCGACGACGCTCGTCGCCTTTGCCGTGCTGCTGGCGGTGGCGCTGGCCACCACCCGCAGGATCGTGGTGCCGCTGCGCGAGGCCGTGGACGTGAACCGGCGGCTGGCGGAGGGCGACCTGACGGCGCGGGCGGAGGCGCGCGGCCGCGACGAGGTGGGCACCATGATCCAGTCGCTCAACGAGATGGCGGGGCGCATGCGCGAGGCCATCGGCCGCATTACCCAGCTGAGCGGGTCGCTGGCGGAGAGCAGCACGGAGATCAGCGCGGGCGCCGCGGAGACCGCGGAGCTGGTCGGGCAGCTGGGCGACGTCATCGAGCAGATCACGGCGGGGGCGCAGGACCAGGCCCACGCCGCGCAGAACACGGCCGAGGTGATGGAGGAGATGTCGGCGGCCATCGACCACGTCGCGGGCGACGCGCGTGCGCTGGCGGCCTCGGCGGAGCAGGGCGTGGGTGCCGCGCGGTCCAGCAGCGCCATCATCCAGCGCGCCATGGGCAGCCTGGACGACATCCGCGCCACCGTGCTGCAGGCGGGCGAGCGGGTGCGGGAGCTGGACGCGCGCTCCGCCGAGGTGGAGCTGATCGTGGCGCGGGTGAACGACATCGCCGAGCAGACCAACCTGCTGGCGCTCAACGCCGCCATCGAGGCCGCCCGGGCGGGCGAGCACGGCCGCGGCTTTGCCGTGGTGGCCGACGAGGTGCGCAAGCTGGCGGACCTGTCGCGGCGCTCCACGGCCGAGATCGGCTCGCTGGTGGAGCGCATTCGCGCGGGCACCGAGGGGGTGACGGCCGCCATGGAGGCGGGGACGGCCAGCGCCGACACGGGCTCGCGCCTGGCGCGCGACGCCGCCGGCGCGCTGGACGCCATCCTGAACGCGCTGGGCGACACCAACGAGCATGCGCAGCGCATCGCCGGGAGCGCCGAGGGGATGACGGAGCACCTGGACCGCCTGTCGGGGCTGGTGGAGTCGGTGGCCGGTGTCGCGGAGGAGAGCGCGGCAGCCGCGGAGGAGATGGCCGCGCAGAGCGGGGAGGTGCTGGCCGCCGTGCGGCGCATCACCGCCGTCTCCGAGGGCGCGGAGGAGGGTGCGGGCTCGTCGGTGCACTCGCTGTCGCGCATGGCCCGGCAGCTGCGCCTGGCCGTCGCCGACTTCCGCGCGTAAGCCCGAAGGACGCGGAATCGGCGATGTCCCTTCCCTATCCTCCGCGTGATCCTGTCCCTCCATGTCCATCCAGGACAGGGTGGGGGGCCTGGAGGATCATCCTGTCGTAAAACGGAACTCCGCACTATAGATATGGATCGGCGGATTGCGAGAGTCCGCCGGTTCGGCCGCTCCTCCCCCTCCCCGCTCTCGCTCCTCCCGTCATCATACCGCGGTACGTCATCATGAACTCCTCCACCTGGATGCAGGTCGCGGCGCTCCTCTATCTCCTGCTGTCGCTGGGCGTGCTGTGGGGCGTGTTCGTGGGGCTGCGCGGGATCGTGCGCCTGCTGGTGGGGAGCGGAGAGACGGGCAAGCGGTCGCTGCTGGGCGGCGACGCGCGCACGCGGCTGCTGGGGCTGGCGATCACCGCCATCATCTTCACCCCCCTGCTGGGCCGGCTGGTCCGCTCGCTCATCCGGCTGTCGATCCTGCTCTTCGACCGCGTGCCCCGCCACATGCTGGCGCGCTGGCGCACCCAGTCGGACTTCTGCGGCGACGCCGGCGCCAACTGCCTTACCGACACGGTGCTGGTGCTGGTGAACGCCACCGCCGGCGGCATCTCGGCGGCGGTGCGCGACTCCGGCATCCTGGGGATCGGGGTCGGCTACGTGGTGCTGTGGCTGGCGCTCTGGGTGCTGGCCACCGCCCTGCTGAACACGGTGAAGGCCAACGCCGACGCGGGCGAGCCGTTCGACATGCGGGGGCTGCTGCTGGGCAGCAACCACGAGGTCACCCGCAAGAACCTCCTCTTCTTCACGGTCCTCTTCGTCGGCGCGTACCTCAGCCTGGCCTCCATCGCCGCCATCCCCGACCTGCGGGGGGAGCTGGACACCTCCTCGCCCTCGGGAATGCGGGACGTGAACCGCGTCCTGGCGGTCAAGGGAGACTGGGACGTCAGGTACGACACGGTGCCCAACCCCCTGCGCCTGGTGGACAGCGTCTTCTATCCCGCGCTGGCGGCGCTGGCGCCGGATGACGCCGCCCCCCCGACGTCGCCCGCGGCACCGGTGGATACGACCGTCCGGATGCGTCCCCGCACCCCCGCGGGCGGCGGGCAGCCTGCCGCGGATTCGGTCGCGGCGGATTCGGCCGCGGCGGCCGCCGATACCACCGCCGATACGGTGGCCGCGCTCGCCGCTCCGCGCGCCGGCGCAGCCGGAGCGGTGGACGAGGCGGGGCGGG
>DASTNU010000118.1:0-7239 GCA_035720605.1 Longimicrobium sp.
GCCAGCGCCTGCATCTGCTCCGGCGTCACCACGAACCCCCAGGCCGCGATGGTCTGCGTGGCCTGCTGCAGCGTGCCCCCCACGACGCCGGCCGGCGCGTTGATGGCGAAGTAGACGCCCGGGTCCAGGATTCCCGCCGCCACCATCGCCATCACCCCCACGAACGACTCCATCAGCATCCCCCCGTAGCCGATGAGCCGCGCGTCGCTCTCCCGGGTCACCATCTTGGGCGTCGTCCCGCTGGCCACCAGCGCGTGGAAGCCGCTGATGGCGCCGCACGCCACGGTGATGAAGGCGAAGGGGAAGAGCTTGCCGCTGAAGACGGGGCCGGTGCCGTCCACGAACTGCGTCATCGCCGGCATCTTGACCGTCGGCAGGGTGAGCAGGATGCCGAGGGCCAGGGCCAGGATCGTCCCGATCTTCAGGAAGGTGGACAGGTAGTCGCGCGGGCAGAGGAGCACCCACACGGGAAGGACGCTGGCGACGAAGCCGTAGGCGGCCATCAGCCACACCAGCGTGGTCTTCTCCACCGTGAACACCGCCGCCCACGCCGGGTTGTCCGCCACCCACCCGCCGGCGACGACGGCGAAGAGGGTGAGGACCACGCCGATCAGCGACACCTCCAGCACCTTTCCGGGGCGGAAGCGGTGCAGCCACCACCCCATCAGCAGGGCGATGGGGATGGTGCAGGCGATGGTGAACAGCCCCCACGGCGAGTGCGCCAGCGCGTTGACCACGATGAGCGCCAGCACGGCGAGCAGGATGGCCATGATGGACATCACCGCCAGCATGGCGATGAACCCCGCGGTGGGGTTGATCTCCTCGCGCGCCATCTGCCCCAGCGACTTGCCGTCGCGCCGCATGCTGGCGAAGAGGATGATGAAGTCCTGCACCGCGCCGGCCAGCACCACGCCGATGATGAGCCAGAGCGTCCCCGGCAGGTAGCCGAACTGCGCGGCCAGCACGGGGCCCACCAGCGGCCCGGCCCCGGCGATGGCGGCGAAGTGGTGGCCGAAGAGGACGTAGCGGTTGGTGGGGACGAAGTCCACGTGGTTGTCCAGCCGCTCCGCCGGGGTGGCGCGGCCGTCGTCCAGCTCGAAGACGCGGCGGGCCAGGAACCGGGCGTAGAAGCGGTATGCCACCAGGTAGGTGCACACCGCGGCGATCACCAGCCACGCGGCGTTGATGGTCTCGCCGCGGTGCAGGGCGAGCAGCCCCAGCGCAAAGGCGCCCAGCAGGGCGAAGGCGGCCCAGAACAGCCTGGGAAGGTGCGTGCGCATCGCAGACGGGAAGGGAGTGGGTGCGGCGGGGAGCACGCGCCGGCCGGGAGCCCGGCGCTCGCCGGCCGGGGGAGAGGGGGCGTGCTTCCGTTGTCTTCGAGACGACGCGTAGTATACGCAGGTCCGCGGCGCGGCGGGAGGGTGGGAGGTGAAGGGGTGAAGGGGTGAAGGGGTGAAGGGGTGAAGGGGTGAACGACGAAGGACCGCGTCGCGCCTGGTGAGAGATCAGGCGCGAAGTCCCGTTGGACGTGGGGATGCGGTCCGGAGAGCGGCGTCCCTCCGGGTTAGGGTTCCATGAAGGTCCCCGGCACCCGGCAACCGTGGCCGCGGCGGCCGGCGTCTACCGCTCACGAACCGGTGGCGGAAAGGGTGCGGTTGACGCCGCGTGTTTGCGGACCGATTGTGGTTATTTGCTGCCATCGTTACATTTACGCTCCATGCCCCACCCATTCGCCGGCCGGGTCTTTTCCGCATTTCGCCGCATGAGCCCCATGCCTTCCAGACGTGCTCTCACCACCTTCGCCATCACCGCGGCCGTCGCCGCCGCGGCCACGGTCGCCGTGTACGGCCGCATCCAGGACGCCGCCGCCGAGCCCGGCTCCGGGGAGCAGGCTTCGCAGCCGCTGGTGCAGACCTCGGCGTCGGGGAGCTTCGCCACGGACGTGGCCATCCCGGTGCAGGGCACGCCCGCCGTGCGCGGCGAGCTGGTGATGTCGGTGAGCGCCGCGGGGCAGGCGGAGGCGTGGCAGAAGACGGTGCTGGTGGCGCAGGTGAACGGCCGCATCATCTCCCTTCCCGTGCGCGAGGGCGACGGCGTGGGGAGTGGGCAGGCGGTGGTGGGGCTGGACGGGGCGGAGTACCGGCTGGCGGTGGAAGAGGCGCAGGCGGCGGTGCGCGACGCGGAGGGCAAGCTGCGCGAGGCCACCCTCTTCGACGACCGCATCGAGGACGCCGGCGTGCGCGCCGACCGCCTGGCCGCGGCCCGCGTCCGCAGCGGCGTCGAGACGGCGGAGGTGCGCCTGCGCCGCGCCCAGCTGGACGTGCAGCGCACCCGCCTGGCCTCGCCCTTCGCGGGGCGCATCGCCTCGCTGAAGGTGGTCCCCGGGCAGTGGGTGCGCACCGGCGACGAGCTGATGACCATCGTGGACCTGGACCCCATCCGCGTGGAGGTGCAGGTGCTGGAGAGCGAGATCGCGCACCTGGCGCGCGGCCGCACGGCGGACGTGAGCTTCGCCGCCTTTCCGGGCGAGACTTTCACGGGGCGCATCCAGACCATCAACCCCATCGTGGAGAGCGGCACCCGCACCGCGCGGGTGACGGTGCTGGTGGACAACCCGGCTGGCCGCATCCTTCCCGGGATGTACGCGCGCGTCTCCTTGCAGGCGCAGCGCTACGCCGACCGCGTGCTGGTGCCGCGCAGCGCCATCCTGGAGCGCGACCGCCGCACCATGCTCTTCGTCTACGAGCCCGGGCAGGCGGACGGGCAGGCCAAGTGGCGCTACGTGACCACGGGGCTGCAGAACGACGCCCTGGTGGAGATCCTTTCCGACGGCGTGGAGACGGACAGCGTGAAGCCCGGCGAGGTGGTGCTGACGGAGGGACACTACACGCTGATCCACGACGCCCGGGTGCGGCTGGTGGAGGACGTGGAGGAGGCGGGGGGGCGGCCGCAGTAGTAGGGAATAGGGAATAGGGAATAGGGAATAGCGGGCCAGGGGGCACGGTTCGGTCCCGGATCCCCGGCCCCGGCCCGGGCGGCTGAAGCCGCGGCTACGACAGCGGAAAGCCCCGCAAACTGCGCGGGGCTTCGTGTACGTGAATCCCGGGCGCGCCTGCATCAGCTCCGGCGCGCCATGCTCGCCTGCACGGACTCCGCGCAGGCGGACTTGGCGACGTTCCAGCGGCGAATTCATTCGCTCCTGGAAGCGGACGGTGCGATCCACTTTCGCACTCTCGTACTTTCGCACTCTCGCACTCCTGCACTTCGCGCTACCGATGAGATCTACCCGACCCTCCGCGCTGCTCGCCCTGCTGCTGGCCGCCGCCGCGCCGCTGGGCGCGCAGGAAGCCCCGCCGCCGGGCGAGCCGCTTTCGCTGGACCAGGCGCTGCGCACCGCGGCGGAGAACAACCCGCAGTACCGCCGCGTCCTGACCGAGATCGGCACGGCGGAGGCGGACGTGCGCCGCTCGCGGGGCGCCTTTCTTCCCCAGGTGAACCTGCGCCTGGGCGCCAGCGGCAACTACAGCCGCGTGTTCACCGGCCAGGGCGAGTTCGGCCAGCCGGTGGTGCGCCAGGACCCGCTGGACCTCAAGTCCAGCTTCGCGCAGCAGAGCCTTTCCGTCGGCTCCTTCACCCTCTTCGACGCGGGGCAGCGGCAGCGCGAGCTGCGCGCGGCCCGCACCGGCTTCGCCGCCACCGAGGCGCGGGTGGGCGCGGAGGAGGTCCGCGTGCGCGCCGACGTGACCCGCCGCTACTGGGAGGCGGTGCGCACCGACCGGGCGATCCGCCTGGAAGAGGCGCTGCTGGCCAGCGCGCAGGACCGGCTGGAGGTGACGCGGGCGCTGGTGCGCGTGGGCGTGCGCGGCCCGCTGGACGTGCTGGGCGCCGAGGTCACCGTCGCGGAGCAGGAGCAGGCGCTGGAGCGCGCCCGCGGCGACGCGCGCAAGGCGCAGCTGGACCTGCGCCAGGCCATGGGCGTGCTGGAGGGCGGCTGGCTGCGCCTGACCGACGAGCCGGTGCAGCCGTTCGACCCCACCGCGCTGGACGGCGAGGGCGTGGTGCGCGGCGCGCTGGCCGCGCACCCGCGCATCGCCCGCGTGGCGCTGGTGGAGCAGCAGGCGGGGCACCGGGTGCAGGCCGCGCGCGCCACCCGCTGGCCGCGGCTGAGCGTGGGCGCCAGCGTGGGGCGCAGCCAGCGCTTCTCCGACTTCGCCGGCCTGGTGGAGCCCAGCCCGCTGGACCAGAGCCTGGGGCTCAACATCGACCTCTCCTTCCCGCTCTTCAACGGCTACCAGACCTCGTACCAGATCCAGGCGGCGCGCGCGGGGCAGGCCGCCGCGCGCGAGGACGTCCGCGCGGAGCGTCTGGCGCTGGAGCGCGACGTGCGCGGCGCGCTGGTGGACCTGGAGAACGCCTTCCGCACCTTCCGCAACGCGGAGCGCACGCTGGGGCTCAACCGCCAGCGGCTGCAGCTGGCCCAGGAGCAGTACCGCGTGGGCGCGCTCACCCTCAACGACCTGACGGACGCGGTGGAGCGCGCCGCCCGCGCCGAGCGCGACGTGCTGCGCACCCGCTTCGAGTTCGCCACCGCGCTGGCCACGCTGGAGGAGCGCGCCGGCACGCCGGTTCGCCCGTAAGGCGAAACCGGTTCGTCTCACGCAGAGTCGGCAGAGTCGACGGCGCTTGATCTCGAGTGCCGGCCCCGAGTGCAGGAGTCCGGAATCGGCTGGATGCAGACTCAGCTCACTCTGCCGACTCTGTGTGAGACCGTTCTTTTCGTCGGATGTCGATCTGGAGCATGCCTCATCCCCTGATCCCTGATCGCTGACGGATGTCCCTTCCGCGCGTCGCCATCGCCCGGCCGGTGGCCGTGGCCATGTTCTTCCTGGGGATCGTCTTCCTGGGCGTGCTGTCGTTCGCCCGGCTCCCCATCGACCTCCTTCCCGACGTCGCCTACCCCCGCCTGGTCGTCTACACCACCGACCCGGGCGCCGCCCCGGCCGAGGTGGAGCGCTTCATCACCGAGCCCGTGGAGCAGGCCGTCAGCACCGTCCCCGGGGTGCAGGGGGTGGAGAGCGTGACGCGCGAAGGGGCGTCGCTGGTCACGGCGCGCTTCGCCTGGGGGACGGACATGGAGTTCGCGGCGCTCAACGTCCGCGAAAAGCTGGACAACGTCCGCGACCAGCTGCCGGAGCAGGCGGCGCGCCCCGTGGTCCTGCGCACCGACCCCCGCAGCGAGCCGATCCTGGCGCTCAGCGTGGCCGGCGGGCGGGACCTGCCCGGGCTCAAGGAGCTGTCGGAGCTGGTGTTCAAGCGCCGGCTGGAGCAGATCGACGGGGTGGCGCTGGCGCAGGTGACCGGCGGGGTGGAGCGCGAGATCCACGTGGAGGTGGACCCCCGCGCGCTGGAAAGCTTCGGGCTGACGGTGCAGGACGTGTCGCGGGCGCTGGCCGACGCCAACGCGCAGGCGCCGGGCGGCACCATCCGCCGGGGACGCTACCGCTACGCGCTGCGGACGCTCGGCGAGCTGCAGGGGACGGAAGAGATCGCCACGGTGCCGCTGCGGCCCGCGGGGTCCACCCGGCCGGACTCCAGCGGCGCCCGGGTGCTGCTGCGCGACGTGGCGCGGGTGGAGGACGGCTTTCGCGAGCGCGAGTCCATCGCCCGCTACAACGGGGAGGAAGCCGTCGGCCTGCTGGTGTTCAAGAACGCCGACGCCAACACCGTCCGCGTGGCGCGCGAGGTCGACCGCACCCTGGCCCAGCTGCGGCGCGAGTACCCGGAGGTGAAGATCGACGTGGCGATGAGCCAGGCGGGCTTCATCTCCGACGCGCTGGCGAACGTGGTGCAGGAGGTCGTCCTCGGCGGCATCCTGGCCTTCCTGGTGCTCTTCCTCTTCCTGCGCGAGGCGCGCTACCCCGTCGCCATCGCCCTGGCGATCCCCATCTCGCTGATCGCCACCTTCGCGCTGATGCACGCGGCCGGCGTCTCGCTCAACATCCTTTCCCTGGGCGGGATGGCGCTGGGCGTGGGGCTGCTGATGGACAACTCCATCGTGGTGCTGGAGAACGTCTTTCGCCACCGCGAGCTGGGGCTGCGCGCCCGCCTGGCCGCTGCCGCCGGCGCGGAAGAGGTGCAGCGCGCCATCACCGCGTCCACGCTGACCACCATCGCCGTCTTCGGCCCCATCGTCTACGTGGAGGGGGTCGCGGGCGAGCTGCTGGGGGCGCTGGCGCTCACCGTGGCCTTCTCCCTCCTCGCCTCCATCCTGGTCGCCGTCACCCTGCTCCCCGCCCTGGCCGCGCGCTGGGAGGGAGAGGCGCGGCGGGTGGGGCGGATCGGCCGCTTCTTTTCCCCGCTGCTGGACGCCTTCGACCGCGGCTTCGCGCGCTTCACCCGGCTGTACGAGCGGGCGCTGCGCGCGGGGATGGCGCACCGCGGGCGGACGATGGGGATCGCCTTCGCGCTGCTGGGGATCGGGATCCTGGTCGGCGTCTCGCTCGACCGCTCCGTGCTGCCGGAGGTGGACCAGGGGCAGTTCCGCCTGCGGATGGAGCTGCCGCAGGGGACGCCGCTGGAGCGCACGGCGGAGGAGACGGCGCGGCTGGAGCGGGTGCTGGCCGCCGACCCCGCCGTCGCGGCGACCTTCACGCGCGTCGGCAGGCAGGTGGCGGTGGCGGGGATGGACGACCGCGAGAGCGGGCTGAACACCGCGGTGGTGGAGGTGCGGCTGAAGGCGGGGGAGCGCACGGCGCCCGCGCTGGAGCGCCTTGCGGACGACCTGCGGAGCTTTCCCGCCGGCGCGGTGACGGTGGAGGCGGGGCAGGCGACGGCGCTGGGGCGGCTGCTGGGCGGCGGCGAGGCGGACCTGGCGGTGCGCGTGCGGGGCGAGGACCTGGACCGGGCGATGGCGTACGCCACGCAGGCGCAGCGCCGGCTGGCCCGCGAGCCCACCCTGCGCAACGTGCGGGTGGGGACGGAGATGGGGCAGCCGGAGATGCGGGTGGAGATCGACCGCGAGCGCGCCGCCGCCTTCGGGGTGGACCCCGCGAAGATCGCGCAGACGGTGCAGGACTACATGCAGGGCGACGCGGCCACGGCGCTGGTGGAGTTCGACCGCAAGGTGCCCATCGTCGTCCGCCTGCCGGAAGAGGCGCGGCGGAGCGCGGCCACGCTGGAGCAGCTGCGCGTGGACGGCGTGCCCCTGCGCGAGCTGGTGCGCGTCTACGACGCCGCGGG
>DASTNU010000119.1:0-2070 GCA_035720605.1 Longimicrobium sp.
AGGCGGTCCAGCGCCGCCGCCAGCGGACGGCTGCGAACCATCCGCAGCGCCCGTCGTCCCGGCCGCCATCCCTGCGCCCGCAGCCACCCCAGCTCCGCGAAGCGGCCGGCGCGCACGTCCTCCACGGTGATCGCCTCGCTCGCCCGCGCCGGGAGCTTCAGGTATCCGCCACCCAGGTACCGCCCCGGCTGCGCCAGCGCGCGGTGCACCGCTACCAGGTCCGCGCGGGGGATGCTGTCGCCGTCGGTGAACAGCAGGTAGTCGCCACCGGATGCGACGATCGCGCGGTTCATGATCTCGCTCTTGCGAAAGCCGCGGTCCGGGTGCCAGACGTGCACCACCTGCAGCCCCGCCTCGGCGCGGACGCGGTCGATGGCGGCCGCCGTCTCCGGCCCCGAGCCGTCGTCCGCCACCAGCAGCTCGAACGCGCGGTCCGTCTGGCAGGCGTATCCCCAGAGCACCCGCTCCAGGTCGCGCGGCTTGTTGTAGGTGGAAACGATGACGGAGAGGTTCACGCTCGTGATGCCGATCCGATCGGAAAGGTCGAGAGAAATGTCTCACGCAGAGGAAGCGGAGGCAGCAGAGGACTGATTTTCTCTGCTGCCTCTGCTTCCTCTGCGTGAGAATGCGGTTCGGTCGTTCTCACCGCGTCGCCAGCACCTCGGTGGTGGATTCCACGTCCCCGCCCAGGATCGGCGAGACGCGGTAGCCCAGGCCGCGCAGGAACGCGAGCGAGGCGGCGTGAACCTCCGTGCCGTGGGTGGAAAGGAAGATGACGGGGCGGTGCCGCTCCAGCATCCGTCGCGCGCCCTCCAGCACGGAGACCTCCGCGCCCTCCACGTCGATCTTGACCGCCGCCGGCGCCAGGCCGTGCTCCGCGCAGTAGTCGTCCAGGCGGATCGTCCGCACCTCCAGCGCGCCGCCCTGTGCCAGGTGCCCCGTGCCGCTCCCCGTGCCGAAGTCGAAGCGCGCCGCCCCCGCGCGGTCGCTCACCGCCGCCTGCTCCACCCGCACGTTGCCCAGACGGTTGATGCGCACGTGGCGCCGCAGGAAGTCCGCGTTCTGCGGGTTGGGCTCGAAGGCGTGCACCCGGCCGGATTCGCCGGCGAGGACCGCCGCGAGGAGCGTGTAATATCCCACGTGGGCGCCCACGTCCAGCACCGTGGCGCCGGGGCGGATGTGCTCCTGGAACAGCCGCGTCTGCTCCCGCTCGTAGGTGCCGTTGAGGATGCGCAGCACCTTGCCCCGGCTGGCCGGCAGCCACCACCGCCCGCGCAGGGCCCCGCCGATGATCGGCAGTCGCACTCGTCTCTCGAAGATCCGGAGGAAACCGCGGCACCCGCCCCGCCGCGCGGCCGGTATTCTAACCCGCCCGCCGCACCCCCACAAACGCGATTCGGGCCGGGAGCAAGCGCCCCGGCCCGAATCCATCTCATCAACTCACGCACTGACGCACTCACGCACTAACGCACTCTTCTACCCGCCCACCTGCAGCACCGCCAGGAAGGCTTCCTGCGGAATCTCCACCGTCCCCACCTGCTTCATCCGCTTCTTGCCTTCCTTCTGCTTCTCCAGGAGCTTGCGCTTGCGGGTGATGTCGCCGCCGTAGCACTTGGCGGTCACGTTCTTCCGCAGCGCACTCTTGCTCTCGCGCGCGATGATCTTGTTGCCGATCGCCGCCTGGATCACCACCTCGAACTGCTGCCGGGGGATGAGCTCCTTCAGCTTCTCCGCGATGTTGCGGCCGTACTCGTACGCCTTGTCGCGGTGGATGATGACGCTGAACGCGTCCACCGGGTCGCCGTTGATCATCATGTCCAGCTTCACCAGCGGGTTCGGGCGATACCCCGCCAGCTCGTAGTCCAGCGACGCGTAGCCGCGGGTGGCCGACTTCAGCCGGTCGTAGAAGTCCAGGACGATCTCCGCCAGCGGCAGCTCGTACGCCAGCTCCACCCGCTGCGGGTCGGGATAGGTCATCCCCATGAAGTTGCCGCGCCGCTCGTGGCACAGCTTCTGGACCGCGCCGATGTACTCGGCCGGGCACATCACCCGCGCCCGCACGTACGGCTC
>DASTNU010000120.1:0-11984 GCA_035720605.1 Longimicrobium sp.
CTCACGCACTCACGCACTCACGCACTCACGCACTCACGCACTCACGCACTCACGCACTCACGCACTCACGCACTCACGCACTCACGCACTCACGCACTCACTCACGCACTCGCCTCGATCCCCTCGCTCCGCAGCACCTCCAGCTCCACCTCCCCCGCCGCCTCGTCCCTGCGGGCCTGCACCAGCACCTCCAGCTCGCGCTCGCGCAGGTTGAGGGTGTACCCCGCGCCCACGATCCCCACGCGCAGGTAGCTCAGGGTGAGCGGGTTGCCGTCCATGCACTCGTCGGCGTTGTCGAAGCGCACGCCGCGGCCGTCCACGAAGGTCACCGAGCCGTGTCCCACCACCTCGCCCAGGTGGTCGTGCACCACCAGCGCGGTGTCTTCGTCGATCCCCAGCCCCAGCAGCTCCGGGTTCTGCGCGATCACCATGAACAGCCGCTGCAGCCGGCGCCGCTGGGTGAAGTGGGTGTCGATCATCGCCCGGAAGCCCAGCAGGCCAAAGCCGGGGCCCAGGTGAAGGTCCTGCATCTGCCCGTACTCGTCGGGCTCGCCGCCGGCCAGGATGGTCTCGGTGAGCGCCGCCGCACCGGCGCTGGTGCCGCAGATGATGGCGCCGTTGGCGTAGGCCTCGCGCACGGCGCGGTCCAGCCGCGAGCCGCCCACCGTCGCCACCAGGTGCACCTGGTCGCCGCCGCCGAAGAATACGCCGTCCGCGTCCTGCACCATCCCGGCGATGCGCCGGTCCTGCGCCCGGTCGCGGCGGTCCACGATGGGGATCTCCACGTGCGTGGCGCCCGCCGCCTCGAACGTCTTCATCCACTCGCGCGCGGACTTCACGGGGTCCTGCGACGCCGTGGTGATCCCCACGATCTTGCCGCCGTCGAACGCGTTGCTCAGGCGCAGAAAGGTGCCCAGCGCCTCGCCGGTGGGCTCGCACGCCCCGCCGATGAGCACCAGCGTGCCCGGATGGCGGTCCGTGCGCCGCCGGCCCGTCGTCACCTTTTCCTTTGCGGCGCCGCGTGCGCCGCGTCCGTTCCTGGACTGCCGCTCCATGCTTCTCCCCGTTCTGCCGCGCCCAGCTCCACCAGCGAGTGCACCGCCAGCGCCGCCGCCACCTGCGCCCGCGGGTCCACGCCCTTCGCCATCGCCCCGCCGTCCACCGCCTCGCCCGCGGTCTCGATGAGGATGCGCCCGCCGCGCACCGTCGCCACGGAGTGCGCCAGCCGCGTGTCCCGCGCCGGCGACGCGTCCGCGGTGGAGAAGACGGCCACCCGGCACCCGGCGCGCCGCGCCATCTCCTGCACCTCCCATTCCGAACCGGGAAGGACGACGATCCCGTCCGGCCGCACCGCGTCCGCCAGCACGGAGACCAGCTGCAGGTTGCGCTCCTCCTGGCGGTAGCGCTCCGGCACGTCCTGCACGTCGCTGTCCAGGATGACGGCGATCTCCGACCGCGCGTACGGCACCCCCTCGTTCAGCAGGTGCGGCGGGGCCACGTCCACGACCAGCTCCCCGTCGTCCACGCCGCGGCGAAGCATCTCCGCGCGCACCGCCGCCCGGTCGCCGCCGCCGGTGATGCCGCACAGCACGCGCCGGGTGAGCGCGGGAACGTCCGGCGTCTCGCCGAGCGCGCGCAGCTCGCCGACAGCGAGCTCCACGCCGCGCAGCTCGCCCGCGAACGCCTTCTGCACCACGTCCAGCGCCAGCGCCGCCGCGCGCAGGCCGACCTCCGCGTGCAGGTGCTCGAAGACGACGGTGTACTCGCCGGGGCGGTCACCGCCCCGGGCGCGGCCGTACCCCACGTCGTGCCCCAGCATCGACTGCAGCTCCAGCCCCACGTGCTCCGCGATGTGTGGCGCGTACGTCCCCCGGCGCAGGCGCGTGACGAAGCCGCCCCGCTCGCCGATGCTGCAGCGGTGCTCCCACAGCCCGGGCATGGCCTGGACCAGCGCGTCGGTGAAGCCGGGGACGTCGGCGGAGTGGATGTCGTCGTACGCGCCCACGGCCACGTCCAGGCGGGTGACGGGGCGGCGGCTCCAGAAGTTGGCCCCGCGCAGCGAGCGCAGGGCCACCAGGCGGATCTCGGCGTATGGATCGGGCAGCGGCATCGGGCGGACGGGCTCCGGGGCGGCGATCGTCATCGCCCGTGCGCCTCCGCAAACCCGGCGCCGCGGCCGCCGCCCCGGTCGCCGGGTGGAATCACTGCTCCCGCTCGTCGCGATCGACCTTCTCGCTGCTGAAGGCGACGGTCCATCCGTCCGGGAGGGGCGGCAGCCGGTACCAGCCGTCGAAGAAGCGGCCCGCGCGGCATCCGCCGTATTCCGTCACCATCACCACGCGGTACTCCAGGCGGGAGGCGGAGCGGTAGGCGTCCACGCCGAACCGCGCATGGCAGTCCCCGCCCATCGACACGCGGACGTACAGGTCGCGGCCCAGCGCGGGGAACTGCGACGCGTCCCACCCGCGAAACCGCTCGATGGCGCGCAGGTCGGCGCTGTCGCGCACCACGCGCAGGCCAGAGGGATCGCACTCCGTCAACACCCGCTGAACCGGCAGCGGCTCCGCGTCGGCCGCCACCCCCAGCGAATCTTCGGGGAGCCCGTAGTCGCCGGGCTGCGCGGCCGCCGGGGTCGCCGCCAGCACCGCCGCGATCGCAACCAGCATCCACGGACGCCATCCAGAACGTGCCTTCATCGTCATCCACCGGCGCAGGCGAAGAATCAGAACCCGCGCCGTCTACCGGGGGCCCGCGCGAAGGTTCCTGGCTTCCCGCGCATGCCGGGGGTGCAGCGCAGTTGAAGCCCTGCGCAGTTTGCAGGGCTTTCCGCGGTTGTTGCGGCGGGTTCACCCGCTCAGGCGAGGGGCCGGCGGCGATCGAGGGCCCGGCCTCTCCCCGGCGGTTGAAACCGCTGCTGCAACGTCACGAAATCCGCCTGCGCGGATTGGGTGGGCGAGATCGCGGCGCGCAGGCGGGCCACCAGGTTCGGACGGTAGATTCCTCAGTCGGCGCCAGGCATTTCTGCCGCGGGCAGATCGCGCGCGGCGCCTCCTTCGGAATGACAGGTCGGTGCGGGGTGCGGAGCAGTTGAAGCCCTGCGCAGTTTGCAGGGCTTTCCGCGGTTGTTGCGGCGGGTTCACCCGCTCAGGCGAGGAGCCGGCGGCGATCGAGGGCCCGGCCTCTCCCCGGCGGTTGAAACCGCTGCTGCAACGTCACGAAATCCGCCTGCGCGGATTGTGTGGGCGAGATTGCGGCGCGCAGGCGCTTTCGTCCTCTGCGTCCTCTCCTTTTCCTCGGTAGAAGAGATCGGGGCCGTGGCACGGCCGCTACATCGCCGCCTGGCCCTCCCCGTACGACTGCACGTGGGCCAGCACCGGCGGCACCTTGTCGGCCAGCACCATCACCAGGTCGCCCTCCTGCAGCGTCGCCATGGCGCGGTCCACGGCCTCCATCTCGTCCAGCACCGTCTCGATGGCGTCGCCGTGCATCCCGCCCTCGCGCAGGCCGTCGATCACCAGCTGCGCCACCTCGCCGCGGGGGCGGCCGCGGGTGTCGTGGTCTTCCTTGACGATGGCGCGGTCCAGCGAGGCGCACAGCCGTCCCAGCCCGCGGATGTCCTCGTCGCGGCGGTCGCCGGGGGCGGTGATCACTCCCACGCGCCGGCGGGCGGGGATCTCGCGCACCATCTCCACCAGCCCCGCCACGGCCGCCGGGTTGTGCGCGTAGTCCACCAGCACCCGCGCGTTGCCGATGCGCATCAGGTTTAGCCGCCCCGGCGTCATGGACGGCGAGGGGAAGAACGAGAGGAGCCCCGAGCGGATGGTGTCGTACCGCACCCCCTGCACGTACGCGGTGGCGATGGCGGCCAGCACGTTCTGCCGCTGGAAGCGCGCGGCGCCGCCCATCATCAGCGGCACCTCGCGCACGGTGGCGATGGGAATGCGCAGCCGCCCGCGCCGGATGACGAACTCGCCGTCCTCGATGCGCGCGCCGATGCCGCCCCGCTCGATGTGCTCGTCGAAGAGCCCGTTCTCCCCCGGCGCGGCGGTGGAGAAGAGGACGATGTCGCCGCCGCTGCGGTCGCGCATGGGGTAGACCAGCGGGTCGTCGGCGTTCAGCACCGCGTGGCCTTCGCGCTTGACCACGGCGGGGACCACGGACTTGACCTCCGCCAGCTGCTCCAGGGTGTTGATCCCCCGCAGCCCCAGGTGGTCGGCGGAGATGTTGAGCACCACGCCCACGTCCGCCTCGTCGAAGCCCAGCCCGGCGCGGATGATGCCGCCGCGCGCCGTCTCCAGCACGGCGACGTCGACGGTCGGGTTCGACAGGATGATGTTGGCGGAGAACGGGCCCGTCATGTCGCCCTCCATCACCAGCCGGTTCTGCAGGTAGACGCCGTCCGTCGTCGTGAAGCCCACCGTCTTTCCCGTCTGGCGAAAGAGGTGCGCCGTCAGTCGCGTGGTGGTCGTCTTTCCGTTCGTCCCGGTGATGGCGATGACGGGGATGGTGCAGGGCTGCCCGGGCGGGTACAGCATCTCGATGATGGGCCCGCCCACGTAGCGCGGCGCGCCCTCGGTGGGATGCGTGTGCATCCGCAGCCCCGGCGCCGCGTTCACCTCGATGATCACCGCCCCGTTCTCGCGAAAGGGGACGGTGATGTCGGGCGACAGCACGTCGATCCCGGCGATGTCGAGCCCGACGATGCCGGCCGCCATCTCGCACGCGGTCACGTTGTCGGGGTGGATCTCGTCCGTGCGGTCGATGGAGGTGCCGCCCGTCGAAAGGTTCGCGGTCGCGCGAAGGAACACCTGCTCCCCCGCCTCCGGGACGGTGTCGCACGTCTTGCTCCGGGTGGCCAGGTAGGCGAGGGTCGCCTCGTCGTCGGGAAGGCGGGTGAGGGTGCGGGAGTGGCCCTTGCCGCGGCGCGGGTCCTCGTTCGCCGCGCGGATGAGCTCCGCGATGGTGCGCTGCCCGTCGCCCACCACGTGCGCGGGAACCCGCTCCGCCACGGCGACCACGCGCTGGTCCACCACCAGCACGCGGTAGTCGCGCCCGGTGACGAACTGCTCGACGACCACGCGCCGCGAGTGCTCGCAGGCCGCCGCGAAGGCGCGGCACACCGCCTGGTCGTCGCGCAGCTCGCCGGAGATGCCGCGGCCGTGGCTGGCGTCCAGCGGCTTGATGAGGACGGGCCAGCCGAGCTCGTGCGCGGTCTCCAGCGCATCCTCCACCGTGGCCGCGGTGCGCCCGTCCGGCACGGGAAGGCCGATGGCGCCCAGCACGCGGCGGGTGTCGTCCTTGTCCTGCGCGATCTCCACCCCGATGGCGCTGGTGAAGTCGCTCATCGCGGCCTGCACGCGGCGCAGGTTCCTCCCCAGCCCCAGCTGGACGAGCGACCCGCTGTTCAGCCGCCGCACGGGGATGCCGCGCCGCCGCGCCTCCTCCACGATCGCGGCGGTGGAGGGGCCCAGGCGCACGGTCTCCAGCAGGTCGTGCAGCTCCTCCACCACCGCCGCCACGTCGTACCGCTCGCCGCCGATGCAGGCGCGGACCAGGCGCACGGACTGGCGCATCGCCTGCAGGCCCACCTCTTCCTCCTCGTACGCGACGATCAGCCACCACACCCCGGGATCGCCGGACTCCACCACGCGGCCGAAGGAAACGTCGGTGCCGGCCAGCGTCTGCAGCTCCAGCGCGACGTGCTCCAGGATGTGCGGCAGGTGCGTCCCCTCCTCCAGCCGCTCCAGGAAGCCGCCTTCCGCGCCGCGGGAGCAGGGGTGCTCGCGCAGCGTGGGGAGCAGCGACATCAGCCGCCGGTTGAAGCTGGGGATCTGGGTGGAGGAAACGTCTTCCAGCGCGCCCAGCGTCAGGTCGCAGGCGATGACCGGCGCCAGCCGCCAGAAGTTGGGGCCGCGGACGGCGCGCAGCCGCGCGATGCGCAGCTCGCCGGGATCGAACCCGGCTCCGCGCGCCCGGGGCTCGCCGAGGACCGTCGACATGAGGGGGCTGGGATTCTCGAAGGACGCGTTCGGGTGGAGATCAGCGGCCGCGCCGCGAGCGCTCCCAGGCGTCGTCCCCGCGCGGCGCGCCGCCGCGTACGGGGAGGGGCTGCGGCGCCGGCCGGGGCGCGTCATCGCAATCGATGCGGCGCGCGAACCGGCGCTCTTCGTGCTCTGCCGGGCGGGCCGGATCGCCCATCCCGCGGTCGTGCTCTCCTGCCGGGACCAGCATCATGCACCCTCGGTACTCGTCGTTCCGCGGGGCGTTTGGAGGGCTGCCCCGCACGCGAAAAAACGGGCACGAAGCGTACCAGACGGGAGCCGGACCGGGGGAGATCGGGCAGGCGGGCGGGCTGGCGGCGTCCCGGCTGCTTTCCGGCACGGGACGGGTTTCCCCCCACCGCGAGGTGAGCGGGAGGCCCGCTCACCTCGCCTCTCTTTCCGCCACACGGTGAGATGATTATGCTCCCTTCGCGATCCCCGCGCCGAGCCGGCGGGGGGCGACCGGTGACCTTTCGACGGGGAGGATGCCATGAAGCGGAGCGTGACGCGCGGATTGTTCGCGGCGGCGTTCGTGGCGGCGATGGGGTTCGGCGCGGCGCAGGCGGTCGCGGCGCCGTCCGCGGCCGGATCGGTGCGGGGCTGCACCCCGGAGTCCTGCCAGAAGAAGTGTGCGATGCAGGGTTTGACCGGCTTCTGCGCGGGCCGGGGGTGCTGGTGCCGCTAGCCGCCAGGTAGAACGGTTGTGGAACAGGAAGAGGCCTCTCGCAGTGCGGAGAGGCCTCTTCGCGCGTTCCTCCCGACGGGGTGAAACGGTCGCCGCGCGATGAAGTTCAACCTCCCCCGGGGGTTTTGGGGGGAGGTGGGCGAGTCCTGCGAGCGCGGTTGGGCGTGCGGCTGGTTCCCGGCGTCGTGCGGGCGAGGGGGCCCTCAGTCCGCCGCGGGCGCGACGGTGGGAGTGGTGACCGCGGCGGTCGTGTCGCCCCGCGCGGCGCCGGGGTCGATGCCGAAGGTGAGGAACAGGCTGCCCAGCACCAGGGCGGCGCTGGTCCAGAACGGGTACCCCGTCCCCCAGTGGTCGAAGGTGAAGCCGGCCCAGAGCGGCGCCAGCACCCGCGCCGCGCCGCCGAAGCTCTGCTGCACCCCCATCACCACCCCCCGCTCCCGCGGATCGATGACGTGCGAGAGGAGCGCCGTCACGCAGGGAAAGGTGAACGCCGTCCCCAGCGGCACCGTGGTGATCACCAGCGCCAGCGCGACGAAGCGCCAGCCCAGCGGAAAGGAGTCCGCCATCCCCAGCCGCAGCGGCGGCGGGCCGCGCCACACCACCGCCGCCACCGCCGCCGCCGCCAGCCCCCCGGTGATGGCGAGCAGCCGCACGCGCTCGCCGTGCTCCATCGCCCGGGTGAAGCGGGCGAGCAGCGCCAGCACCAGCAGCGCGACCGCCGCGGCGACGATCCGCGCATCCACCCGCGTGCTCCACGCGCCGCCGGGCAGGTTCACCGTCACGCCGCCGGGGACGCGCCAGGTGAAGGGCATCGCCATCAGCCCCACCCCCAGCAGCGTCTGGCCCAGCCGCGCCAGCTTCGCCTCGCCCAGCCAGTCCACCATCTTTCCCAGCACCAGCGCCCGCACCAGGACGGAGATCACCCCCGTCCACATGAAGACGTAGCCGATGGTGGACGCCGTCACGCCGAAGCGCGCGGAAAGGAAGAGCGCCAGCGTGGCCGTGAACCCGGCGAAGGCGCCCATGGCGATGGCGTAGATCCAGATCAGGCGCGGCGCGGGGGCGCCGGGATGGCCGATCACCTCGTCGATCACCTCGCGCCCGCGGCGGGACGGGGTGGCCGATGCGTGGTGCTCCGCCGGCTTGTTCGTCTCGGCGAGGAACGACCACGCGAAGAGCATGTTCACCGCGCAGAGCCCCGCCGCCAGCAGTCCCGGCGCCGCGCGGCCGAACTGCATGCTGGTGGAGCCCAGCACCGGGCCGAGAGCCACGCCGGCGTTGGTGGCGGCGGAGAGCCACCCCAGGCTCTTGGCGCGGTCCCTGGGCTCCGTGGCGTCGGCGATGTACGCCTGCAGCACGCCCACGGTGCCGCCGCCCGCGCCCTGCACCAGCCGGGAGAGGAGCAGGATCCACAGGTTCTGCGCGAAGGCGAACACCACGTACGAGATCGCAGCCGCGCCCAGGCCGATGAGCAGGGCGGGGCGGCGGCCGTGGCGGTCGGAGACGCGCCCCCACAGCGGGGCGCTCAGCAGCTGGGCGAGGGAGAAGGCGGAGACCAGGACGCCCACCCACAGCCCGCCGCCGCCCATGTCCTTGGCGTAGAACGGCAGGAGCGGGATGACCATCAGCACGCCCACCATGTCCACGAAAGCCGTGATCAGCAGGACGGTGAGCTTGCCCAGACGGACCTCGCGCGGGTGTCGGTGGATCGGTGCGATGGACGGTGCTCCGGCGTGCGGCAAAACGTACCCGCGGGGTGGGAGAGCGTCAATCCGGGGATGACGAGGCGACAGAGTGGCGGGGTGGCGGGGGGATAGGGTGATGAGAACCGTGCACCGCGGACGGGCGTCCCGGCCAGGCGCCACGGGCTAAAGCCCGCGGCTGGAACTGCCACAAGCCCCGTCTTTGCTCGTTCCTCGCAAAACGGGGCTTCGACGTGACTGGCAGGCGGGCGGCCGCGAGCAGGTGAAGCCCCGCACGGACGCGCCAGCGGCCGGGGCGGGGCTTATGGCCGCTCCAGCCGCGGGTTTCAACCCGCGGTGGATTCCGCCGCGAAGACCCTCGCCGTCACCCCGTCACCCCGTCACCCCGTCACCCCGTCACCCCTTCCCCTCCGGCCGCAGGCGCTCGCGCAGCCACTCCGCCGCGTAGTCGATGGCCGCGGGGGGCAGGATGTGGCCGGCGTTCCACCACTTCAGCTCCTTCGGCTCGCCCGCGGCGTCGAAGAGGCGTTGCGCCTGCTCGGGCCGCATGGTCCGGTCACCCGTGCCGTGCACCATCAGCAGCGGGCGGCCGCGCAGCTTGCGCACGGCGCGAATGGGGTCCGCCACCGCGCGCGCCACGGCGGAGAGCGGCGTCCCCGCCGGCAGGTCGCCGCCCGCGGCCAGCGCCACGGCGCGCACGCCGGGGTCGTCCGCCGCCGCCATCACCGCCAGGAAGGAGCCCAGCGAGTACCCCGCCACGGCGATGCAGCCGCGGTCGATCTCCGCCCTCGCGCGCAGGTACCCCAGCGCCAGCCGGCACTCCTTCGCCGCCTGCCGCCAGAGGCCGACGAGCGCCAGCGGGTTGCGCGCGGCCTGCGCCTGCAGCGGGTCCGTCCGCGTGCCGTGCAGCGGCAGGTCGATGGACAGGCTGGCGATGCCGTGGCGCATCAGCGGGCCGCCCACGCCGTCCGCCACGTGCTCCTTGCGCGACGAGTAGCCGTGCAGCAGCAGCACCCCCGGCGCGGGGACGGGCTCGCGCGGAAGGAGGAGGATGCCGGGGATGGCCTCGCCGCCGGCGTGGAACTCCAGCACCACGCGGCGCCCCGCCGGCACCGCCTGCTCGGCGTGCGTGGTCTGGTGGATGCGCGTCTTCATGCGCGCGGCGCGGCGGCAAGAACGCTGCCGCGGGCCGCGCAGCCGCCGGATTGCGGGAGGGGCGGCACGGCGGCTATCCTCAGGGGAATTCCGCGTCGTTCACCCGCTCCCGTGGTCCATGCGCCCGCACCTGAAGTTCGCCGCCGTGCTCGCCCTGCTCGCCGCCTGCGGCGAGGGGCCGCTGGACCCCGGCGACTACACGCTCGAGGGCACCTGGGTGGGCCGCGGCTTTCCCTTCGAGCTCTTCCTGGCGCTGGAGCAGGACGGCGACAACCGCGTCACCGGTACCGGCGAGGTACGTTCGCTCCAGGAGATCCTGGAGACGGTGGTCGTTCCCGGCGACCCGCCGGGGCTGGACACCGTCCGGATCGACACCGTCACCACGGACACGGTGCGCTTCGAGGTGGGCGGCCGCTGGGACTATCCCCGCTTCGAGCTGCGGCTCACGGCGGATGGATACGCCGGCGCGGAGTACGCCGGCACCTACGACAGCGCCGACTCCATCGGCGGCGCGCTGAGCGGCTCGGGGTTCCCCTCGACCCCCATCGGCATCGTCCGCCAGCCGGTGCCGGAAGACTGACCATCGCGCGAGGACCCATGCCCATCCGCACCTGGTTCGCCGCGGCGGTGATCGCCGCGCTGGCCGCCGCGCCCGCCGCCGCGCAGGACACCCTGCCGACCCCCGCGCCCGTCGACGTCCCCCAGCTGGAGCCGGCGTCTCTGGCGCTGGCGGGGACCACCTGCCAGGGGATCGCGCGCTACCTGAACGTGCGCAGCGTGGTGGGCGGGCAGCTGTCGCCGGACGGGCGCGAGCTGGCCTTTCTCACCGGCACCACCGGCATGCCGCAGATCTGGGTCGCGCCGGTGCGGCCGGACGGGCCCGGGGCGCCGCGGCAGATCACCTTTGGCGCCAACCGCGTGCAGTTCGCGCGGTGGAGCCCCGACGGGCGGTGGATCGCGTACGGCACCGACCGCGGCGGCAACGAGCGCACGCAGATCTTCCTGATCTCCCCCGACGGAACGCGGGAGCGCGAGCTCACCCCGGCGGACGACTACTTCCGGCTGTTCAGCGGGTGGTCGCCGCGGGGCCGGCGCATCGCCTACGTGAGCAACGAGCGCAACGGGAACGACTTCGACCTGTACCTGATGGACGTGGACGACGACGGCCGCCCCTCCGCGCCGCGGATGGTGATGCAGGGCGCGGGGAACCTGGGGATCGAGGCGTGGCGGCCGGACGGCGAGGCGCTGGTGCTGAGCCAGGGGCGCGGCGAGGCGGACAACGACCTGTTCCTGCTGGACCTGCAGACGCGGAAGCTGGACACGCTCTTCATGCCGGAGCAGATGTCCAGCTACCGCGAGATCCAGTGGACGCCGGACGGGCAGGGCTTCTTCATCGCCACCAACCACGAGCGCGACTTCGCCGGGCTGGCGCACTACCACATCCCCGAGCGCGCGCTGCACTGGATGCAGGAGCCCCGGCGCGACGTGGAGGCGGTGGCGCTCTCTCCCGACGGGCAGATCCTGGCGTACTCCGTCAACGAGGACGGCTGGTCCCGCCTCTTCATCCGCGACCTTCCCGGCCAGCGCGACCTGGTCGCCGGCGAGCTGCCCGGCGGCGGGGGCGTGGTCACCACGCTGGAGTGGGCGGACAGCGCGCAGCGCCTGGCCATCGGCGTCGCCGGCCCCGGGCTCCCCGGCGACATCTGGGTGTTCGACGCGGCCACCGGGCAGAGCGTCCGCGCCACGGAGAGCACGCTGGCGGGGCTGGACCCGGCGTCGTTCGTGCGGCCGGAGCCGCTGGAGATCGCCAGCTTCGACCGCGAGACCATCTACGGCCTGCTGTACAGGCCGCGCGGCGCGGAGGGGCGGCGCCCGCCGGTGGTGATGATGCTGCACGGCGGCCCCACCGCGCAGGCGCGGCCGGGCTTCGACCCCATCAAGCAGTACCTGCTGGCGCGCGGCTACGCGGTGCTGGACCTGAACTTCCGCGGGTCGACGGGCTACGGGCAGCGCTTCACCCAGCTGGACAACAAGCGCCTGCGCCCCAACGCCGTGCGCGACATGCAGGCCGCGGTGGAGTACCTGCGCCAGGCCCGCGGCGACGTGGACGGGCACCGCGTGGCGGCCATGGGCGGCAGCTACGGGGGATACATGACGCTGGCCGCGGTGGCGCAGCTGCCGGAGCATTTCCAGGCGGGGGTGGACTTCGTGGGCGTGGCCAACTGGATCAGCGGGCTGGAGGACGCGTCCCCGCAGCTGAAGAACTCGGATCGCATCGAGTACGGCGACATCGACGATCCGGCCGACCGCACGTTCTTCACGGAGATCTCGCCGCTGAGCTACGCGGACCGCATCCGCAGCCCGCTGATGGTGGTGCACGGCGCCAACGACCCGCGGGTG
>DASTNU010000121.1:0-2377 GCA_035720605.1 Longimicrobium sp.
GAGTGGGATCATGCACAAGGCTCGGCCGCGGCTTCACCAAAAGCTAATCGGATGCGGGCTCACACTCGCATCGGGCCGCCTGTCTGGATGCGGGACCGGGGCGCACGGCGCGCCACGGATCCAGCCAATCACGCATCCAACCCGGGATTCACCCATGATCGCCATCGACTACATCCGCGGGGCCGCGCTGGCCCTGGCAACCATGACGGCGCTGATCGCCGGACCCGCGTGCGCGCAGCAGCCGGCGCGGCTGGACCGCGCGGCGCAGCAGCAGGTGGTGGACAGCGTAGCGGCCGTGCTGCGGGCGCGCTACGTGGACGAGGACGCAGCCGCGCGGGTGGGAGCGCGGCTGCGCGAGCGGCTGGCCGCCGGCGCGTACGCGGCCGACACGCTTCCCGCGGCGTTCGCCGGTGCGCTGACGCGCGACATGTACGCGGTGAGCCAGGACCTGCACATGCGCCTGAGCTACGAGCCCACGCGCGAGTTCACCCTCACGGCGCCGGGTGCGCAGGGGACGGCGGCGGGGGGCGGCAGCGGCGGCGTGGTGCGCACGGCGCGCATCGACCCGCGCGACTCGGCCACCATCGCGCGCGCCAACTTCGGCTACGAGCGGATCGAGCGGCTGCCGGGGAACGTGGGATACCTGAAGCTGAACGAGTTCCAGCCCCTGGACTACGCCGGCGAGACCGCCGCGGCCGCCATGCGGCTCCTGGCCGGCACCGACGCCGTCATCATCGACCTGCGCGACAACTACGGCGGCTCGCCGGACCACGTGCGGCTGCTGCTGAGCTACTTCTTCGGCGCCGACAGCGTGCGGCTGTGGGCGACGGGGAACCGGCGGCTGGGGATCAGCAACGAGTACTGGAGCCTGGCCGATCTTCCCGGGCCCAGGATGGCGGGCGCCGGCCTGTACGTGCTCACCAGCGGGCGTACCGCGTCTTCCGGGGAGACGTTCAGCTACGTGGCGCGGCAGACCGGGCGCGGGACGGTGCTCGGCGAGCGCACGGCAGGGGCGGGGAACGGCGGGGCGCGGCTGTCCGTGGGATTCGGGCTGGCGCTCTTCGTCCCGCAGTTCGGGATGCTCACCGGGCCCGGCTTCGAGCGCGGGGGCGTGGCGCCGGACGTCGCGCTGCCGGAGGACGACGCGCTGGCGGCCGCGCAGGAGATGGCGCTGCGGCGGCTGGCGGAGCGCGGCGGCTCCCCGGCGGTGCAGCGAGAGCGCGAGTGGGCGCTGCAGACGCTGGCCGCCCGTGCGCGCCCGGCGCCGACGGCGGCGCAGCTGGAGCGCTACACGGGTGCGTTCGGCACGCGGCGGGTGCGGGTGCAGGACGGGGGGCTGGTGATGCTGAGCGCCAGCGGCTACGAGACGCGCCTGGCTCCCGCCGGCGAGCACGTCTTCCGCGCCGACGACGTCACCCGCGTCCGCTTCGAGACCGACACCGCCGGTCGCGCGACGGCCCTCGTCGTGGAGCAGGCCGATGGCCGCACGACTCGCGCGGAGCGGGTGATGGAGGCCTGAACCACAATTGAGAGTGTGTTCAGGAATCAGCTCAACCGCTTGTTTTCCTGAGGGAGGCGCCGCGCTGAACCCCTCTGCCGCGCAAGCACTTTGGCGCCGACCGAAGGATCTGGCCCGCAGAACGAATGGGCTGGATCACGACTCGGGATCTGGCCTCGTCGTGTCCGGGAGTAGATCCTTCGGTCGCGCACAACCGGTTGTGTATCTTCGGCTTCGCCGCGTGCACTCCCTCAGGAAAACAGCGCTTTTGTCAGGAACCCGGAAACTTGAACACGCGCTGAGAAAGCAAAAGGCCCGGCGGGATGCCGGGCCTTTGCGTGATCTCTCGTCCACGAGTCCGCGAAGGCGGACTTTGCGATTTTCCAGCGGCGAATTCATTCGCTCCCTGGGGCGGCGCGTGACCTGCTCTGCCCGTACCTCCTCCCAGCGCCCGCCGTCCGGTAGAGTCCGCTGCTTTCACACGATGGTGACGGGGATGCGCTGGACGGCGTTGTTGCCGTAGCCCAGCTCGTTCCACACGCACTCCAGCGGCTGCGTGTTTCCGAGCGCGTCCGTGGCGCGGGCGATGAGCTCGGCGGCGCCGGGGCGGGGGGGAATCCACAGCAGCCGCCACGGGGCCGCGGCATAGGCGGACGGCGCGGCACCGAGCTGCGCGGCGGACCACGTCCGGCCGCCGTCCGCGCTCACCT
Source organism: Longimicrobium sp. (assembly GCA_035720605.1). Classification (GTDB taxonomy): domain Bacteria; phylum Gemmatimonadota; class Gemmatimonadetes; order Longimicrobiales; family Longimicrobiaceae; genus Longimicrobium. The sequence continues at coordinate 2,209 of DASTNU010000121.1, forward strand.
CCACCCGCTCCACCGGCGCCTCGCCGGACCACGCACAGCCGCGGATCTCCACCGGCACGCCGGCCTGGAGCTCGTCGCCCGCGGACGGCTGCGCGATCAGGGAGCGCACGCGCATCCGCGTGACGGGCGTGCCGTCGGCCGTACCCGCCTCGCCCAGGTAGATGTACTT